>CAYTGY010000262.1:0-5193 GCA_964437265.1 uncultured Spirochaetaceae bacterium
AATCGCTGGTTGCCGTGGAAGGGGCCACGTACTCGGTGCCCTCGAACTGGGCCGGCTGCACGGTCATGGCCTATGTCGGGGTGGCTACCGTACGGCTGGGGATCGCCTATCCCTCTCCGCCAAAGTGTTGCTTCTCGGACTTGAAGACGGGGATCATCATCACGACATTCACGGTGGTTCCCACAACCGTGTAGAAGATGCTGTTGGCAAAACCGCTCAGGATTGTCGAGTGCGTGAACACGGCCTCATATCCCATGGTGGTCGGCTGGACGGGCAGAAGCCACACCTGACCGGTAATGACTGCCGTGCTGGAACTGAATGAGGAGCTTACGATGTAAATGAGCGGGTACAACACGACCAAGAGCACACCCAGAAGAACCGATCCGATCACGACAAGAAAGACCTTGTCCTGACGTGACTCTTGCACGAAGCCACCGCCATGCCACCATCTTCGAGATCGACGGATCACCATAGGCTTGTCTCCGAGATCCGTTTTGCGACCTGGTTCACTATGATGAGCAATACGAAGTTGATCACCGAGTTGAAGAGCCCGACCGCAGTGCCAAAGCTGAAGTTTGCGTTTACGAGTCCCATCTTGTAGACGTAGGTAGCAATGACTTCCGACGTCTCCAGATTGAGCGGGTTCTGCATGAGAAAGATCCTCTCGAATCCCACGTTCATCATGTCACCGAACGAAAGAACAAGCAGAATAGTGATGGTAGGCATGATCGCAGGGATATCGACGTAGCGTATCTTCTGTAGCCTTGTTGCACCGTCTATCTTTGCCGCATCATAGAGCTGTGGATCGACGCCTGATAAGGCGGCTATGTATATGATCGATCCGTAGCCCATGTGTTGCCAGATGTCGGTAAGCACGTAGATCATCCGGAAGTTCCCGGCGACAGTGAGCAGGTCGTACGGCTCGCGTCCCAAGAGCTCCATCACCCGCCCCGCTATCCCTACCCGCGGCGAGAGGAAGTTCATGATGATCGCCACCATCACCACGGTGGAGATGAAATGCGGCGCGAATGTCACCGTTTGCACGCTACGCTTGAACCAGCGCCGTCGGATCTCGTTCAGCATCAATGCCAGAAGGATCGGCGCCGGAAAGCCCAGTGCCAGGCCGTAGATGCTGATCAGGAATGTGTTCCGTATCAGAAGCCCGAAGCTGGGGCGAGTTGAGAAACCGCGAAAACTCGCGGAAGCCGATCCACTCGCTTCTCCACATCCCATATGCCGGGCTGTATTCCCGGAAGGCGATCTGACCCCCTACCATGGGGATGTAGTGGAAAACGATGATGAACGTTAGCGGAAGCGCACAGAAGAGGTAGAACTGCCAATGCTTCTTGATCAGGCGAACACGCCGCTTTCCGCGGTAGACCGACTGCTGTTTGTGACCGATGTAGACGGGCTCCGGGTCTTTTATGGTCGACTCAATGGTGGCCATACACCAGACACCGTAAACCCAGACCCCGCTGCGCACAATGTGACCCGAGTCATTCGAGGGGGTGACTCCGGTACTGAAGTACTACGTTGCCGGAATGCATCTGCCGGTACCGGCTCCGAGTCGGCCGCTCAAATTCGTCGATGATAGTCGACAAATGATTGCATTAGTGCATTCCTGTCGACTATAATCGACAATATGATCCCTCGTCCCACGTATGTCGACCAACTCCGTCGCGCCGAGTCGCTTCCGCTCCTGCCGGTTCTCACCGGCATCAGGCGCTCCGGCAAGAGCTCGATCCTCCAACTGTACGCCGATGATCTGGTGGCCCGTGGCACTGATCGATCCCGGATTCTCACGGTCAACATGGAGTCCCTCGAGTTCGACCACTTGCGGGACTACCGCGCGATGGCACACTTTGTGGAGGAGAGGTTGCCCGACGGGGGGTATCTGCTGCTGGACGAGGCTCAGGAGGTCGCGTCGTGGGAGCGGCTCGCAGCCTCGCTTCTATCCGACGGGACGGTGCGGTGCATCTTGACCGGGTCGAACGCGGCGCTTCTCTCCTCAGATCTGGCAACACTGCTGACCGGCCGGGTCATCGAAATCCCGGTGGAAACCCTCTCCTTTGCGGAGGTCGCCGCGTCTGTCGAGGTCGCAGACGATGAGCTCTTCGCTCGCTACCTGCGGATCGGCGGCTTCCCCATCCTCCATGCGTTGCAGTACGACGACGTCAGCGCCGCCTCGTACACCACAACCCTCGTGGATGCTATCTTGATGCGCGACGTCGTACATCGGCACTCGATCAGGGACCCGGACGCGCTGCGTCGCATTCTGGCGTTCGCGTACGACAATGTGGGCAACATAACCAGCGCGAGGAGGATTACCGACTACTGGAAGTCGCAGCGACGCTCGGTATCGGTGGATACCACGGTGAACTATCTCAGCTATCTGTGCGAGGCGTTTCTGCTCCGGCGCGTGCGACGGCTGGACATCAGAGGCAGGCAGCATCTGGAGTATGGCGAGAAGTACTATGCCGGCGATGTGGGACTCAGACGCGGGCTTCTCGGAGACCGATCGTCGGACATCGCGGGTGTTCTGGAGAACCTGGTCTACCTCGAGTTGGTCCGCCGCGGGCTGGAAGTGTCGGTCGGGATCGCCGGGGAGCGGGAGATCGACTTTGTCGCGCGCCGCGGCGATCTCGTCCGCTACTACCAGGTCTGCGCGGCGATCGACCGCCGGTCGACGGTAGACCGGGAGTTCGGCGCGCTGGAGGCGATCGACGATCAGTGGCCAAAGACCGTCCTCACGTACTCGCCGGCCCCCATCGCCGGACGCAACGGGATACCCGTTGTTCCCATTCGGGAGTTCCTGCTCGGGGCTGAGTAGGTGACGCGGAAGCGCAGACTCCGCGAACTGATCGGAATCGATTATGGAGGTCTCTGAGCAGCTCTTGCAAACCAGGAGGTTGGCCAAGATGTCTGTGGAGTCGGAAAGGTCGGGGAGACTCACCAGGTAGGTAAGCCGGGGCGCATGACCCACCTACTCCTCCGTTGCCGCCCTCCGTCCGGGCGTCCAACGCGCGTCCCGGAACCGGCGAATCAACTCCAACCGGTCGTGCACCACGGTCTTGGAGTAGATGCCGCTCACATAGTTGCGCACGGTCTGCTCTGCGATAAGGAGTGACTCCGCGATCTTGGTGTTGCTCATTCCCTCGATCAGAAGCACGAGAATCCCCTTCTCCCGATGGCTCAGCGTATCCGGGAGGTCATATGCGGATGTATCAACTGTCGGTCCTGTTCCGCCGTGACTACGAAAGAGCTTGGACGCAACCGTGTCAGAGAGAATGAACGAGCCGCTGTAGATCGCCCGTATGGAAAGGATGAGCTCCAGCGGATCCTTGTCCTTGAGCAGATACCCCACTGCCCCGTACTCGATCGCTTTGTGAATGCACTCGTCGTCGTCATACGTGGTGAGCATCACGATCTTCACATGGGGATGCCGGTTGTGAATGATCTTCGCCGCTTCCACACCGTCCATTACCGGCATGTATACATCCATGAGCACAATGTCGACGTCATGCTTGTCAACGAACGAGACCGCCTCGCTGCCGTCGGTCACCGTTCCCACCACATCAAGGTCTTTTGTCGCCGTTCGGAAGACGATTGCGAGACTCCGGAGGAAGAGCTGCTGATCGTCAACGAGCAGTATCCTAATCTTCTGCATACTCTCCCACCCGCCTCAGCGGTAGACGCGCCCTTATCTCAAAGCCCGGAGACCGACGCTCGGCAAGGAAACTTCCGCCAAGTGCCATCGCCCGTTCACGCATTCCTGAAAGCCCGATGCCGTCCATGGGCTTACTTGCTGAGCGACCGTTGTCGCTCAAGGATACCGTGAGCGTCCCAGACTCGACCCAGAAGATAACCTGGATTCGCGTCGCGCGACCGTGCCTGAATACATTCACCATCCCCTCCTGGAGCATTCGGTACACAAAGAATTCGACATTGTATCCCAGGCTATTGGGTAGATTGCAGTAGTCGACTTTGACGTCGACATGCGTGGCCTTCTCAAACATCTTGACAATGCGTTCGACGGTTGGGAACAGCATAGTCCGGCTCTGGACCGTCCGAAGCGCGCGAAGCGTAATCCGCGTATCGGAGATGCTCTGCTGGAGCATCTCACGGCTCTCGCTCAGCAAGGAGTACAATTCGCTCTGCTCGTCGCGGACCAGATGCAGCGCGGCCTCGTGCATCATTTTGATGTTTGTCAGCGTGAATCCGACGGTGTCGTGTAGATCACGAGAGATCCGTTTTCGCTCCTCCTCGGTGGTGCGTTCTCCAATCTCGAGCGCGTAGTTCTGAAACCAGAGATTCGCCTCAGTGAGCTTGGCAACCGTGCCGGCAAGGTGAGAAAGCCTCTCGCTAACCGCGCGTGTCCGTAGTCGCTGACGCTTGAGCAGCGTGACACCAACGCAGACGGCTGTGAGAGTACTGACGTAGAAGATGAGCCCGGAGACAGTAGGACCGTCTACCAAGCGACCAAGAACTGTCGCTTGGGTCTGATAGGCCACAGACAGGACAACGAGAACAGGCGCAACAAGCGCACCCACGTACGCCGGAGAAAGCAGAATCAGGTCCCATAGCAGCGCCGCCATCAGCAGAATCTCAACGCGCACGTCGGCGCCAAGCGAGTATCCGATGAACATCACGCAGAAAAACCGTCCCAACGAGGGCAACCGCCATACCATGGCCGCCGCCATTACCAGGGAGAAGAGCAGACTCATTTGCAGCGCCCACCACTGCGGCGTCGCGGCGTCGTGTACACCCATGGCAAACACGACGTACGCACTCCCGGTCAGGGCTATTGAGAACAGCAGCCCCATCCAGCGCTCAGCTGATTTACTCCGTTCCGTGCGCATGGTTCCGTGCCAAAACCATCGCAATCCTACATCGGTCCGGCCCCGGAAGTCACGAGCGTGCGGGCGGGGGAAGATACTGAGCCATAGCTCCCTCCACAGGGTCGAAGGGCGGATCATAGTCCCAAACGGTTCCGTTCGCCTCCACGGCCGTCTTGATCAGGCGCCGCGCACTCAGATGTCCCGGCCAGGTTCTGCCACTCGTCAGGGTCGGCGACCAGATCAAAGAGTTGAGCGTCCTCGGCTCCCTCATCGCTCCTGATGCTCCGGGTTGAACCGGGCGCTTGCGCCCCCGGAGCCCCCACAGATCCGGACGAGCCCGATTGAGGCATCCGGT
>CAYTGY010000263.1:0-5161 GCA_964437265.1 uncultured Spirochaetaceae bacterium
TGGAGCGGCCGGCCTGGTCCTGGTCAACTGCGATCAGGTTGATCGCTATGACCGCAGGCTGATTCGCGCCAGTCGCGGGTATATCTTCTCACTGCCGTTGGTAGAGGCGCTGGAGGAGGAGGTGGTCGAGTTCCTTGGCGAACGGGGAGTACCGCTTGCGGTGATGGACGCTACTGCGGAAGCGGGGATTGAGTCGTTGCGTTTGCTCGCCACGCCGGCGGCGATTGTTCTGGGGAGCGAGAAGAGCGGCGCATCAGCGTGGCTTACCGATGTAGCGGCGCACCGAATCAGTATTCCAATGACCGGCGGCGTGGAGTCGCTCAACGTCTCTACCACCGCCGGAATTGTGCTGTTCACGCGCCGCTATCTGTCAGCGGTTACTTGAACAGCTGGTCAATCTGGCGCTTGTACTTCTCTGCGATCACGTGCCGCTTGATCTCCTGCTTTGCAGACAACTCCTGGCCAACCTCAAACGGCTTCTCCAGAAGTGCGAAGCGGAAGATGCGCTCAAAGCCCTTGAACCCGTTCTTGGCATTGATCACGCCCGCAATCTCGCCGTCAATCAACTCTAGGATCCCCTCAGATTCCAGCAGATCGCTATATGACTCGTACGGGATATGGTTGGTCTCCGCGTACCGCTCCACAGCCTCGCGGTTCGGGACAATGAGTGCGCCCAGGTACTTCTGATCCTGCCCAACGGCGATCGCCGTGTCAATGTACTCGCTCTCCGTGATCCTCTGCTCAATGGGGAGTGGTTCAATATTCTCGCCTCCCAAGAGCACGATAGTGTCTTTGGCGCGGCCGGTGATCTTTAGCTCGCCACGACGGGTGAGCATCCCCAGGTCGCCGGTGTTGAGCCACCCCTGCTCATCCAAAACCGCCCGGGTCACCTCAGGCCGTTCATAGTAGCCCTTCATGTTCTGCGGTCCACGCACATAGATGAGACCCATGGTGCCTGGAGGAAGGACGTTACCGGCCTCATCGCGGATTTCACAGCTCGTGTCGCGTAGCATGGGGCCAACCGTGGAGGGAACCGGCTGGTCCTGGAGGCGAACCGCCACAACCGGTGAGGTTTCCGTCAGGCCGTAGCCTTCAAGAAGCAGGATCCCGGCGGCACCAAAGAACGTATCGACCGCTGCCGGTAACGCTCCGCCCCCGGAGACACCTGCGATGAAGCGGCCGCCCAGTTTGGCCTTGATCTTGCCAAACACCAGCACATTGCCCAGCGCCTTGAACGGCGTGAGAAACAGCCACGGCAAGAACGCCACCACTGCATCCAGGGCGCGGTTTCGCTTCTTGAAGTCCGGAATCAGGCCGCGCATCATCTGCGATAGGCGTGCATGCGCCCCGCCGACGGCGACGAAGAACCGGAACAGTGCCAGCTTGATCCCCCCGTGCTGTTTCACGTTTCGGTAGATTCCGGCACGAACCGCTTCCCAGATGCGGGGAACCGATGCCATCCACTGAGGGCGGATTTTTTCCAGATCGGCAAGCATGATCTTGCCAATCGGCTTGGAGTACGCAAGCCCGGACGCGCTGCCAATGGCCACATACTGGATGATCCGCTCAAAGGAGTGCCACACCGGAAGCACGCAGAGCCAGATGTCTCCCGGTGTCACGTGGATGCACTCCGGTATACAGCTGATCTCATACGTGTAGTTCGCCTGGGTGAGCATGACGCCCTTTGGCTCGCCGGTGGTGCCGGAGGTGAAGATAATGGTGGCCAGATCTTCCGGTGTCACCTCAGCGGCCGCGTTTGCTACCAGGTCCGGATGCTTCTCCAGCTCCTTGGCGCCCATCTCCACCACATCGGCGTAGGTGTACGTCTTCACGCCGCCGGCGGCCGCCTTGTCCTCAGGATTATCCGGGGAGACTGCCGGGTCAAGGATGATAAACGCTTTGAGCCGCTTGATCTCCTTCTTGACGGAGGCTACCTTTGCCAGCTGATCGCGGTTCTCCACGGCAACGATCTCGCAGTCAGAGAACCCGAGAATGAACGCCAGCTCTTGAGCCATGCTGTCGTTGCCACGCGGCACGTCCGCCGCTCCCAGGTACTGACACGCCAGGTCCGTCACCAGCCATTCTTGCCGGTTCTCGCTGATCAACCCCACATGGTCACCGTGACGGACACCAAGATGGTGGAGTCCCGCGGCGAATTGCATCACCTCTGCGTGAAGCTCCGAGTACGTGCGGGCGTGGAACTCGCCGTTGGTGTCCTTGCTGTACTGCGCTGCGGTATCCCCGTGCGCAGCCACAATCCGTTCAAAGAGTTGCGGTATCGTCTTGTCCATGTTGCCTCCTGTAAAAGAACGTCGAAGGTCTGGAGGGCGGCGCCGGGCAGTCGGCCGCCGACCGAAGTAGCATATACCCGATTGAAGCATCAGGGAAGTCAGGTATCAAAGGGCTGTACCGGGACGCTCGATCAATGATAGCGTCCATCGCATGCGCTCTGTCTACGCTACTGCCGCGCGCGGCGGCCTGGGAATCGGGATCGACGCCGGAGGAACCTTCACCGACGCGGTACTGTACGACTTCACCCAGTCGCGGGTGCTGGCCACGGCAAAAGCCCCTACCACGCATTCAGAGCCGTCCGTTGGTGTCGCGGAAGCGTTGGCAGGGCTTCCGTCCGGACGTCTGGTGGAGGTACGGCTTGTCACCCTTGCAACCACGCTCGCCACAAACGCAATTGTTGAGGACCGTGGTGGTACGGTTGGGCTGGTACTGATTGGCTACGACGATTGGAGCTTTGCCCGCATTGAGCACCAACCGGTCCGGCGTGCGGCAGGGCGTCATCGGATAGACGGGTCGGTCAGCGCGGAGTTGGAGGAAGACGCGGTGCGGCGGGCGGCAGGATCGTTTGCCGCTGCGGGTGATGTGGAATCAATAGCGATCGTCGAGTGGGGCGGGTGTCGTAACCCAGAGTTCGAGATTCGCGCGCAGGCGATTGCGCGTGCGCAGTTCCGCGGGCCGGTGCAGTGTGCCCATGATCTCACCGACGAGCTCGACTGTCTTCGGCGTGCAACCACCATCACCGTCAACTGCCGTATCGCGCCGGTCATCGTTGACCTGGTGCGGCACGTTGAGCGGGTTATCGAATCGTCCGGGATCACCGCACCGCTCTGGGTGGTCCGTGCGGATGGATCGGTGATATCTGCTCCGGAAGCCTGTCGGAGGCCGGTGGAGATGGTGCTCTCAGGTCCGGCCGCGAGTATCTGTGGCGCCCGAGCCCTGTCTGACGCGGGGGACGCGGTGATCGTGGACATGGGGGGCACGACCACCGACGTGGCGAGACTGGTTTCCGGCCGCCCGATTCGCAACGGCAGCGGGGCGGTGGTGGGCGGGCATCGGACCACCGTCCGAGCTCCTACCCTCCACACCGCGGGAATTGGTGGGGATAGCCGCATTGTCCTGACCCGCTCCGGAAGAATCACGGTGGGGCCCCGGCGTGAGCAGCCGTTGTGCGTGCTGGCGGCCACCGTATCCAATCTTGCCGCACTGTTGCAGGAGTTGCATGCGACGGACCTCGCGGAGCTCAGACTGCTGCCCGCGGCGGAGGTGTTTGTGCTGCAGCGAGAACCGGCTCCCGAGCAACGGCTCTCCGAACGCGAGCAAGAGATCGTCGCGGTTCTCCGCGACGGCCCGGCAACCATACTCGGTCTTTCTCGAGCTCTGGACTACCCGTACCTCACCTGCATAGACACCACGCGTCTGGAGGACACCGGGGTTGTGATCCGTTCCGGCTTCACTCCCACGGATCTTCTCACGGTTGAGGGGCGGCTCGAGCGGTGGGACGCGGAGATTTCCCGGCTCGCACTCGAGCATCTGGCCGTACGGGCGGGAGTGCCGGCCGGCAGGCTCGCCGAACGGATGCGCGCTACCGTTGAAGGACTTCTCCTGCGCATCGCCACCGCCGTTGCGATGGGCCTGGACACTCCTGATCTGCTGGACGCGGACCCGCTCTCCGCGCGTGTCTTGGCGAGCGCGGCCTCCGGTGCGCCCGACGGCGTGGTGAGATGGGGCGCGGCGCTGGACGTGCCGGTTGTGGGCATTGGCGCTCCGGCTCACGCATTCGTGCCGAACGTGGCTCAGCGGCTGCATACGTCCGCGCTCGTGCCGACAAACGCCGAGGTGGCCGGAGCGGTTGGAGCAATCACCGGATCCATCCTGGAAACGGTGAGGGTCCTCATTCGTCCGGGCGAGCAGGGTTTCACCGTGCATGCCCCCGACCACGTTCAGTTCTTCACGGAACTGGATCCCGCGCGAACCTATGCCGCGGAGCGCGCTTCAGAGGCGGTACGGATGAGAGCAGCGGCCGCCGGTGGGCACGCCGTCTCTGTCCAACTGCATGTAGAGGACCGGACAGCGCGGATTTCTGACGGTGGCACGGTGCATCTGGACACGGTCGTGATAGCGGAAGCCACCGGGACGCCGCTGCTGGCGTGAGACACGCCGGGAGCGGTCATCGCTATGAGCGAGATCTTACTCCGGCCGACGCCGATTCCGGCATTCCCCCGAAGTTGCGCATCCGGGCTGCATAGTCGCGGAGCGCTTCCCGCAACTCCTCCGCGCCCCAATCAGGCCAGAGGCGGTCACTGAAATACAGTTCCGAGTAGGCGCATTGCCACAGGAGGAAGTTGCTGATGCGTCGCTCGCCCGCCGTTCTGATCACCAGATCCGGGTCAGGGACGTCGCCAACGTCAAGGTTCATGGCAAGATCGAGCTCGGACAGGCGCGCATCCGGCGACCCGTGGTTGGTCTCCAGCCACCGGTTCACGGCGCGCACCACCTCATCCCTGCCGCCGTAGTTGACGGCCAAGATTACCGTGAGCGCCGTATTCTTCGCGGTCTCCTCGGACACTCGGGCTATCTCACGCCGGACCTGCTGGGGCAGCCCCTGGATACTGCCGGCGTGCAGTACACGAACGTTGTTCTCCCGGTAATAGTCGTACTCGATGCGCAGGTGACGTGCCAGCAAGCCCATCAAGAACGACACCTCTTCCTTGGAGCGGCGCCAGTTCTCCGTGGAAAAGGCGTAGAGCGTCACGTACTCAATCTCCTGCGCAATCGCCTCAGTCACCACGCGTTTGGCCGCCGTCACACCCTCCCGGTGGCCGCGACTACGTCGCAATCCGCGTGCGGTAGCCCAGCGGCCGTTTCCGTC
>CAYTGY010000264.1:0-4906 GCA_964437265.1 uncultured Spirochaetaceae bacterium
GTTGCGAGCACGGTGGATGGCGGAAAGCTTCCCGGGTGTCTGCATCATTCACGTTACGGAGGAGATCCCGGCCGCCGCTCGCGGCCAGGCAGCCGCGGCGGAGATATGGGCGGACGCGATCCGACGCCGGCTGGCTACGCCACCGACGCATGTCTTCGCCTCAGAGACGTATGGAGGAGAGCTGGCCGAAGCCTTGGATGCCACGTTTGTTCCGGTTGACCCGCCGCGCGCCATGGTGCCGGTATCCGCCGCGCAGATCAGGCGGGACCCGTTTGGTATGTGGCAATACATCCTGCCGGCGTGCCGGCCCTACTTCACCTTCCGGGTCCTGGTAAGTGGGCCCACCCACGCAGAGCGGTGGCGGCGCGCAACGTTCCTGGCGGATGCGCTTGGAACGGTGGCTGTTCCGGACTACGGGACCCGGCTGTCTGGTCCGCATACCGCTGCTGACCGCGAGCGAATCCAGGCGGCCTCGCAACGTGCCGCCGAGCGGCGGTCCAACGGGATGGTGATTTTGGCGGCCGCCTGCGCTGACCCGGACCTTGCCCCGGACGCGATCAGTGATGCGGCGCTCTCAGACAACCGCCTCCTGGCCTGGGTGCAAGCGCACGCGCGTCCTCGCCACGGAGGGGAGTGACGCGCCCTCACGCAATACTGACAGAGAATTCGCGAAAATATTTTGGGCCGGCGCCGTTCTTGGTTTATGATGAGGGCAGCATGGTTCGATCAGGTGATACATCCAAGGTGCACATGGCGGTTAAGCGCGGTCAGATGCTCACCCTGACCACCAACACGTACTTCGCCCGTGAGCGCGACTACATTGATGAGGTCCTAAATCATTTCCTCATAGCCGCCGGCCGCGGTGAGCTTCAGGACAAACTGGCTTATTGCATCCATGAGCTGGCGAACAACGCAAAGAAGGCGAATACCAAGCGCGTCTATTTCCAGGACAAGGGTTTGGATATTGACAATGAGGCTCAGTACTACATTGGAATGCGCACCTTCCGGGATGAGACCATCAACCACATCAACTACTATGTCCCCAAGCTCAAGAGCAGCGGGCTCTATATCAAGGTTCAGTTCAAGATAAACAACGGGAACCTGATGATCGCCATTCGGAACAACGTTGCGTTGACTCAGCTTGAACGCCGGCGGATTGAGGAGAAGATCCGCAAGAGCCGGCGGTATGAAGACATGGCGGAGGCGTACGCAAGCATAGAGGACTCGGCGGAGGGGGCCGGTCTTGGCATTGTCATGGTGATGATCATGCTCCGCAACCTTGATCTCAATGAGAAGATCGTGCGGTTCTTCAGCAATCACCGGGAAACGTTCACGCTACTGACCATTCCATGCGCGCCGTCGGCTACACCAGATAGTTCTCAATCCCGCTCAGCAACATCTGCACGGACAGCGTAACCAGGATCATTCCCATCAAGCGCTCCAGCGCGGTGATGAGACGCCGACCCAGGTGCTTTCTGAGAATATCCGCGGAGATCAAGATGAGGGCGGCGGCGGCCCACGCGATCGCCAGGGCAACAAACCAGGTCAGGAGTCGATCCGGATACTGGGTGGCAAACAGGATGACCATCGCCATTGCCGACGGGCCGGCGACCAGCGGAACCGCCAACGGAACCAGCAAGGGCTCCTCTGTGGTGGCCGCCTCCTGGCGCTGCTCGGCAGGCGGGAATATCATCCGAATCGCGATCAGAAACAGCACCACGCCCCCACCAATGCTCAGGGCAGGCTCAGTAATGTGCAGTCCGCTCAAGATGTATTTCCCAAAGAACAAGAAGAGCGTGAGGATCGCCAGCGCAATGACCATCTCTCGCACAATGATCAGCCGGCGACGGCGTGGGGGCAGATC
Organism: uncultured Spirochaetaceae bacterium; assembly: GCA_964437265.1. GTDB lineage: Bacteria > Spirochaetota > Spirochaetia > DSM-27196 > SLST01 > CAYTGY01. Next base: position 1,865 of record CAYTGY010000264.1, read on the forward strand.
GCGGAGCAGCGAGAGGAAGATAGGGATGTTTCCCAGTGGGTCCATGACCAGAAAGAGGGTGATAGCGGCGGTGTAGAGCGTCATCTATACCACAATGCAGACTAACGAGAGAACACGCAATGGGGAGAAGCGGTCACGGCTGGTCAATCAGCCCGTAGCGGTACTTGAGAGCGAGAATTCTGCGAAGCGGCGGGACTAGAGCCTGGCGGCCTATGCGGCCGTCCCGGACCATCTCAACCGCCGTATCTATAAGCTCCTCAACGTCGTAGTAGTGCCCTACCAGGATCAAGTCCACCTCCAGCTCAAAGAGCCGATGGATCAGCTCCTCCCGCGAATACGTGCGGCTAAGCGCATGCATTTCAATCGCGTCGGTCATGATAAGACCGTTGAACCCCAGTTCCTCACGGAGCAGGCGGTGCAAGAGGACCTCTGAAACGGTGGCCGGATACCGCGGGTCCACGGCCTGGTACAGGATGTGCGCCGCCATAACCACCGGCGCCCCTCCGGCCACCGCGCGCGCGAACGGGACCAGGTCCCGCTCGCGAATCACCGCAAGGGACTCCGTCACCACCGGCAGGCGCCCGTGCGAGTCCACGGTGGTGATTCCGTGACCGGGGAAGTGCTTGACGGCGGAGACGACGCCGGCGCGACGCATGCCGTCCAGGTAGGCCACAACATGCTCGGAGACCACCTCAGGGTCGTCGCCGAATGATCGGTCACCAATGATTGATCGGTCCGGGGTTGGATAGACATCCGCTACCGGTGCTAGGTTCATGGTCACGCCAAGCTCCAAGAGGCGGCGTCCCAATTCCTCCGCCGTGGTTCCCGTAATTCGCGGCTGGTTCTGCGCGGCGATCTGCGCGGCGCTTGGCGGCAGGAGCGCCGGCTCGAACTGCAGCGTCACTACCCGGCCGCCCTCCTGATCCACGCAGATCAGCGGTTTGATACCTCCGGAGGCGGCTGCTGTCTGTCGGCTCAACTCCGCGGTGAGCATTTCGGTCTGCTCCGCGGAACGAACGTTGTAGGGGAAGAAGATGAAGCCGCCAAGCGGGGCCTCGCGGATCAGTGCGGCGGTCCGGGCATCCACCTCGGGGCCGGTCAGGTAGCCGATGAACCGTTGGCTCACCTGCTTCCGCAGACTCATCTCCTGAATCAGGGCGTCGATTGCCTGGTGCGCGGCCGGGGTCCCGGAGGTGCAGAGCACGGCCGCGATGAGCGCGGTGAGCAGAACGATCGCCCGTGACATCTGCGCTACGGCCGGGTTCGGCGTCGGTCTCGCGGGAACAACGAGGCCTCCTTCACGTTGGAGAGACCCAGCAGCTGCTGTGTCAGCCGTTCCAGCCCAATGGCGAACCCGCCGTGCGGCGGACAACCGTACTTGAAGACCTGCAGATAGTCTGAGAGCGCCTCCGGCTTCATCCCGAACTTAGGAAGCGTCTCCAGCAACATCCCATACTCGTGAATCCGACGGCCGCCGGTGGTGATCTCCAGCCCACGGAAAAGCAGATCAAAGCTGTCCGTCTGCGTTCCCGCCGGGTAGGCATAGAAGGGGCGCTTCTTCCGCGGAAAAGCGGTCACAAACGCGGCTTCAATCCCGTGGTGCTCCCGCGCCCACGCGCAGACCTCCCGCTCTCCCTCCGGGTTGATCTCAAACACCTTCTTCCCTGACCGCTCGCCAATGACCTGCTTCGCCTCGTCGTAGGTGATCCGGGGAATCCGCATGAGGTCCGCCGGTTGCGGCAGGGCGACTCCGAACTCGGCAATCACATCCGCATGGCGCTCACCAACGGCGGTGACCACTGAGCTGAGAATCCGGGTCTCCAGCTCCATCAGCTCATCTGAGGAGGTGATGAACCCCATCTCCACGTCCAAGGAGACGTACTCGTTGAGGTGCCGCGGCGTGTCATGCTTCTCCGCCCGGTAGGCGTCCCCAATCTCAAAGACCCGCTCCAGCCCTGATGCGACCATCGCCTGCTTGTAGAACTGCGGCGACTGCGCCAGATAGACCTGATCTCCAAAGTAGTCCACGGCAAACAGCCCGGTGCCGCCCTCAGTGCCCGTGCCAATCAGCTTGCTGGTCTTGATCTCCGTGAACCCCTCGGAACGAAGGTGATCTCCAAACGTCTGGACAATCGTTGCCTGCACTTCGAAGATTCCGCGAATGCGGGGGTTGCGGAGACTGAGGAATCGATGATCCAGGACCGTCTCCAGCCCAACACCGGAGAGATCGCCGTTGACCTGCACCGGCAGATTTCCGTCGGCAACGGAGAGTACCTGCGTCTCCCCCGCCGCAATCTCCACCCCGCCAGGGGCTTTTCCATTCGCGGCAACGGTTCCACTCACCATCACCACGGATTCGGTCACGAATTCGATTCGTTGGTCGTAGACCAGTTGGACCGATCCGGTCCGGTCGCGAAGGATCACAAACGACACCCCGCCCAGCTCGCGAATCCGGTGTACCCAGCCGGCCACCGTAACTGCGGCGCCGATGTGCCCGGCCACCTGCGAGCACAGCACGCGCGTGTCCGCTATTCGTCCCTCAAGCATCAGTGTGCCTCCATGATCTGCTTGACCCGTTGCGGCGACCAGTCGTCCTCCACAAGGAGGGAGGCGATCAGACGTGCGTAGGCGCTCTCCGTGGTAAGCGGTCCCATGGGAAGTGCTCCCTCCCGCCACAACTCGTGGCTGGTCACGTATTCTGAGAAGTCGACCACGCCACGCTGCTGCGAGGTACACAGAAAGAGTACGCCGCGCTCCGCGCCCACCCGCAGCGCCTCCCGCAGCGAAAACGGGGATTCGCGCAGATTCGCCGTGCCGGTGTCATAGAGCTCCAGGATCACAAACCGGACACCGCTGTCTATGATTGAGATGAGTGAGCGCGACTGCATACCCGGGAAAACACGGGCCACAAAGACCTGTCGCATTGCCGCCTCAAACCGGGTGGTCAACGCCTGGCCGCCCGGGAGATCTCCACCGCGGCCGGCGGCGGAGCGGCGATAGACCGGCTCTTCCATATTCCAGTTCGTGAATACCGCCCTGCCG
>CAYTGY010000264.1:4916-5146 GCA_964437265.1 uncultured Spirochaetaceae bacterium
AGATTGAGCGGAGAGTAGACCTCAGGACCGTATGAGACATACACCCCCGGGTCTGCCGTGGAGGCAAGCTCCACTGCGGCGCACAGATGCTCCGCGGCCTCCTGCCCGGCGTCCGGCGGCGTGGCGGAGGCGGTGAACACAATGGGAACCCCGGCGTGGCCAAAGAGCCGGTGCACGAGCGCGGCACTGTAGGCAAGCGTATCCGTCCCGTGCGTAATAACAATGCCTGC
>CAYTGY010000265.1:0-5132 GCA_964437265.1 uncultured Spirochaetaceae bacterium
CAGCGGCAGCTAAACTCGCCATAGGCTGATCCGGCGTACCCGCATTCTTGTCATCGCCATGTGGTGAAACGTAGATGGTGCTCATCAAACTCTCCTGCGTTGTGGAGCGTACCTTGACAGACGTCAATCCACAACCCGACAGAATTCTACGATTACCATCAGAAATTGCGTAAATGGGAAACAGACGTCACCAACGCGAGCCAGAGCCGGAGGTTGCTAAATTGCCGGCATCACATTCCCTCCGCAGACCGGCAGATACGCGCCTGTGATGAATGACGCCAGATCGGATGCCAAGAACGTGATGGCGTTCGCTATCTCCTGATCGGTCCCTCGGCGACGGAGCGGCACTCCCGCCTCATACTCAGGCTGACGTTCTTCATCGGTCCCGCGATACTTTTCGCTGATCGTCCAACCTGGGGCGACTTGATTGACCGTGATTCCATTGCCACCCACGTCGCGAGCGAGAGCCCGGAGGAATCCGTCCATGCCACGTTTCCCGCTCACGTACGCCGACTGCGAAGGCTCACACTGCATGGCGCACTCCGTGTTGAGTGCGATGATGCGCCCCCAACTCTTCTTGGTCATTGCCGGGACACAGGCACGCGCAAGCAAAACGTTCTGCATCACGCACGCTCGGAACTGGCTCTCAAAGTCGGCAAGGGGTTGGTCGAGCGGATGAGCCTGCCACTCGTATTGGATTACCGCATTGGTGACAAGGATCGAGGGCGAACCTATTTTCTCGGCCACCGTCTTAACAAGTCGGTCAACATCGGCTTCTGAGGTGATGTCCGCCTGTACTTCAACCGTTTTGCGCCCCAACTCCTGAAGCTCGGCGGCAAGCTCTGCAGCCTTCTCTTTTGCGCTGTGGTAGTGAATGGCCACGTCAGCACCGGCTTGCGCAAGCGTGCGGCCAATGACTCGACCAAGCTCACCCGTGGCGCCCGTGACAAGGGCCGTTTTCCCTGATAGATCGATAGATATCATGCCTGCCTCCTACGGCGCAAAGATCGAGTTACCACCATCAACGCGCACCGTGATTCCGTTGATGTAGGAGGCCTTCTCGGATGCGAGAAAAACGCATGCGTTTCCTATGTCTTCCGGCTGCCCGAGCCGCGCAAGTGGAATCACCTTTGGGATGCGCGCTTGCCCTTCCGGGGTACCCCATCCGTGCTCGGTAAGCGGGGTGCGCACGTGACCCGGGGCAACCGCATTGGATGTGATACCATGCGGTCCGAGCGCAGTGGCCATACCTGCCATCAGCATGCGGAGTCCACTTTTTGAGGCAGCGTAGTCGACCTGTGAGGGATTCGTCATTGTGTCTGCAAGTGACGTTATGTAGATTATTCGTCCGCCCCGCTCGGCTGCTATCTGACGCTTGGCATATGCCTGCGAGAAGAAGAACGGTGCATTCAGGTTCACCTCGAGTGTCTTTCGCCATGTGGCCTCATCCATTTCGAGCGCGTGCACAAAGGGACAGATACCCGCGTTGTTCACCAAGACATCGAGATTGCCAAACTCGCCGTAGACGACATCAAGCGTATCGCTAATTGATCGTGTGCTTGTAACATCGCACTGAACCGCGAGAGTCTGAACGTCAAACTCTTCCTTCAGACGCGCGACCGCATCTTGTGCCGCTCCCTCGTTGATGTCCGCTATTACAACCGAGGTACCTTCCGTAGCAAATGCCCTACAAATTCCAAAGCCAATGCCCTGCGCCCCTCCGGTGATCAGCACAACCTGAGTATTCATCGTGTCCTCCTGCGACCTATCGTAACGACGATCTGCCCGGCATTCAACGACCGCATATCGTATAAGGCGACGCTTTCCTTGAGCATCATCACATACGGTACTGCGTTCCGTCGTCGCACGTGGTAGGATTTGCCATGCGGAAGCCCAACATTGTTGTCATCATGGCAGACCAGCTCAAAGCGAGTGCCCTTGGAATCTATGGGAACCGTGCCTGCCCTACCCCCTCTCTGTCGAGACTGGCTGCCGAAGGTACCACCTATGAGCACACGTACACACCGCACCCCCTCTGCGTGCCTGCACGGGTTGCGTTCTGGACCGGACGCTATCCGCACCAGACGGGGTGCAGACGAAACGAGACCCTCATGTCGCCGGGCGATGACCACGCATTCCGCCACTGGCATGGAGCCGGCTATTACTGCGGACTGATTGGCAAGAATCACTGCTTTCAGGAAGAAGAGTTCAACGAACTCTTTGACACCTGGCTCGAGCTCGGCCACTTTGGTCTTGTGAACAACGGATGGAAGAAAGGCGAATGGTGTGTGGACACCGCGCCGCTTTCGGCAGCACACGCGGCAATGAGCGCGTCATTCTCAGGGCCTAACCGGCACCTCTCGGTACACACGTGCGATGGTCCGGCTGAAGCACACACGAGCGGTCTCATCGGTACCCAAGCGGTGGATTTCTTCAGAGAGCACGACGAACCGTTTGCGCTCTGGGTAAGCTTTCCTGCCCCACACGAGCCCTACCTTGTTCCACAAAGCGCACTTGATGCGATCGACCCTGAGCTCATCGAGCTCCCGCCCTTCGATCCAGCACAACTCGGGCGGCTCCCCGCCCGCAGCCGCTTCCTCTACCGCATGTTAAGCGCCCAAGGCCGCCCCGCTCAGCTCAAACACGCGGTCCGCGCCTATCTGGCCAATGCTCACTTCATTGACCAGCAGGTGGGACGGATCATAGATGCACTTGAAGAGACCGGCAAGCGCGAGAACACCATCGTTGTCTTCTGTGCCGACCACGGAGACTTTGCCGGAGAGATGAACATGATGGTCAAGGGTGGGACCTTCCACGATGCGCTTACGCGGGTGCCACTTCTAATCTCCTGGCCGGGTACCGTCCCGTCCGGCGAACGCCGCAGGGAGATGGTGAACCTGGTTGACGTTGTACCGACGCTGTTTGCCCTTGCTGATGCAGAGCCGCCCTCCGGCATGGCAGGACACCCGCTTCCCGGGTCAGGGGCAAAAGAGGCAGAAGCATCAAAGATCGGGGGCAGCCGGTCGGAGACCGAAAGGGCCGCAAACGAGGGCTGCACGTTCAGCTACGTTCGACCAAATGCCGTCTTCAGCGAGTATGGTGCCGGCATGCATCTTCTCCCGCCCGAAGTAGAGGAGCAGACACTGGGAGAAAAATCGGGCATGGATGCCGTTATGGCAACCCTGCAGTGGCGAGAGGCCGAGGGGCGCCGCAAGATGGTGCGTACTCCTGAGTGGAAATACACCCACGATACGATGGATGCCGTGGATGAACTGTACGACCTCCGCGCAGACCCGCATGAGCGGTGGAACATTGCGGGCGACCCACAGCTTAGCGACATCATCACGCAAATGCGGTCGCTGCTTTGTGACTGGATGATACGGACTGAGGATGCGCGAGCGGTGGAGCTACCTCACTCCCCCTGCCACCCGGGCCCTGAATCTGTGGGAAGCCACGGGGTCTGGTAGTGCCAGGTTTCAACTCGAGAACGCAGGTCACTCGCGACCGGTGAGAGATCGGCGGGGATCTTTCCGGCAAGGTTGCGCAGCTCAAGCGGATCATCGGCGAGAGAGAAGAACTCGAGATCCGGGTCAGTTATCGAGTGGTTTGCGGGATCAATTTTCATGCCGTAGACGTAGTCTGGCGTCCGGACCCCGATCTTGTTGGTGGTACACTCGATAAAGGCGTGGTTCGTCGGCAGGGTGGCGCGCTCGCGAGCAAGAACGGGCACGAGCGATTGACCGTCAAACGGCGACTCGGCTGAGATCCCGAGGTAGTCGAGAAGCGTGGGTGTGACATCGATGAGCTGCGCGATCTGTTCATCCGTGCGTCCCGGATCGATGCGTGGCGAACGAATCAGAAACGGCACTCGAATCGCCTCTTCGTACAGCTGAGACTTGTTGTAGTGCGCATGGGATCCCAACATGTCCCCGTGGTCGCTCGCGAAAACGATTGTGGTCGAATCGTAGATGCCCGCCTTCTTCAGCTCGGCAACGAGTTCACCAATCATGTTGTCTACCACGGCCACCGCGCCGTTGTAGAGCGCGGTGATGCCCTCCAGCGATGAGTACTTCCGGCGAATCTCGTCGGAGATCGGAACGTGCTGATCGCGAAAGTAGTAGGAGAGGTAAGCCTCGATCCAGTGCGCGAGCTTCTGTGGATCGTCACTTCGCACGTTCTCGCGAAGCGTGACCTCCTTGGGGTCGTACATGCTCACATACGGTTCGGGCAAATTGCCAAGCGGCATGTGAGGAAACGAGAGGTTGTAGTAGAGAAAAAACGGCCGATCGTCCTGATATCCAGAGACAAACTCCTTCATCTTTCTCGACTCCAAATCAGGAGCAAACTCGTCTACCACGTACGCGGTGTCGTCCTCAAAGTAGCACTGGTGGTAATACCGGTGGTACGCAAGCGGGAAGCACCACGAATCAAATCCAAGCAGACGAGGTTCAGGATGGATGTGCCACTTCCCAATCAGCTTGTTGTAGTACCCAGTCTCCGAGAGATACTCCGAAAGTGTCTTGTCGAGTAGCTGAGTACGCGTTCGTTCCGGCGGATCGGGAAAGTACCATTGACCGCTTTTGTCGATCTTGTGGTGGTTATTGAGGTTGCCCGTGCATCTCCTCGTGTACTGCCCAGACATAAGCGCCGATCGTGCGGGCATACAAATGGGACAGTTCGTGACCGCCGTGTGAAACTCAAAAGACTCCTGCCGCAGTTGATGGATGTGGGGCGTCCGTATGCCGGGATCGTCTAGCGCGTGGATCCGCAACTGATCCGAAAGGATCACGACGATGTTCTCTCTCTTTGACTCGTTCATCTTATCTCCATTCAAGCATCAGGCCCCCTAGTATGAGAGGAGAGGCGTGGGCTGTCTACCGCTTCGAACTCCTTCTCACGCAATACCCGGCCTTGCGGCCGATGGTGGCTTGACGTACTATCGGCTCATGCGGCCACAGATCCGACGCGCTCTACTGCACAGGGCCCCGGCCATGCTTTGCTTCGCGCTCATCGCCGCAGCGTTCGTCACGCTGCTTCTGTTGGTCCGCTACCTTCCCGAATCGATTCCCCCGAGGTGGAGGCCACAGTACGTAGCCCTTGTGATAGGATGCGGAGCCCTGGCCATTCTTGCC
>CAYTGY010000266.1:0-5104 GCA_964437265.1 uncultured Spirochaetaceae bacterium
GTAGTCACCGTCTCGCGCAATGTGGTACGGGCTGTCCCCATAGGTGGCGATGTACGCGTTTCGTCCGGGGCGCTCGCCGCAGTAGACGGCACGAAGAAATGTCTGCTCTGCTGATGCTTCCATCGTACCATTACACCACGACCATCTGCGCTCTGCAACAAACAAAAGTGCACAAACGGGAACCCACGGCTGCACGCGACGATTCAGGAAACGTGTCCGCGGCGGAACTCGCGCGGCGTCCGGCCCACCCGGGTCCTGAACTGTCGCGTGAAGTAGTTGCTGTCGCAGAAGCCGGTCTCATCAGAGATCTGAGTGACGTTGAGATCGGTGTGCAGCAGGAGTTGCCGTGCGCGACTGATCCGAAGCGCGATCAGGTACTCCGTGGGTGACGTGTGAAGGGTCGCGCGGAAGTAGCGGGAGAGCGACGGGACCGAGCAGCCGGCCAGGTCCGCCATGCGAGCGAGCGACCACTCTTCGTAGAACCGCTCGTGGAGCGTACTCAGAACCAGCGCGAGCCGCTCCGAAGGCGCGCTTCGCGAGTGGCCCACGGAGAGGCGGGACCGGCCAAGCACCACCAGAAGCTGAGCGAGCATGCCCCGGAGCGCGGACTTGTAGCCGGGCGCCCGACGCGTGGTCTCCGCGATCATGCGATCGGTCAGGTCGCGGACGATTTCCTGCGCGTCCGCCGTAAGGATCAGCCGCACGTGGTCACTTTCCGTGTTCATCGTCTGCGCGTCGGTCAGGAAGAAGGCGGCGAATCCCGGCATCTCGCGCAACTCGTCCAGAAGGTCCTCGAGTCGCCATGAGATGAACATCACGTTCGTGAGGACAAGCCCGTCCGCGTGCCGGAAGTGGTGTCGCATGTTGGGCCGGATGAGAAAGACCTCGCCGGGGTACGCGTCCGTTGGGCGCCCGTCAATGACGTGACTCGCCCGGCCGCGATGGATGATCACGACTTCGTGGAACCGGTGGTGATGGTCCTCGAACGTGGTGTTCTTTGGCTCGTGCTCGATGCGACGCGTATCTGTGAACCGATTCACGAACACGGGAGACTCGCGTACGAGCCATGTGTCGTGCGGGGATATCTCAACCGACACGTGATCAGATTGTGCGGTTTCCTGAGACGTTCGTCAAGGAGTCTGCCGGCACGTTTGTGATATACGAACCGCGGAGGCAGGCTGATGTACACCCGGCTTGAAGAGTCCGACCAACGGAGGGTCGACTCGATCTACAATACGCTCTCGCTCGACGACCGGATCGCGCAGACATTCAACGTGAACCTGTCGCAGTGCTCACCGGCAGATGCCCAGCGGCTCTACGAGCGCTGTCGGTTCGGGGCGGGATTCTTCGCGTATCGTTCCGCAAACGAGACGCGGGCGGTGATGGACGCGATCGGCTCCGGCTCGGTGCCCCCGCTCGGATGCGCGGATCTCGTGAACGGGGCCGGCTCGCGCCTCGCGGGCGCTACGCTCTTTCCCTGGCAGATGGCCGTGGGAGCCGCGGACTCGGAGGATCTTGCCCGGAAGATGGGGCTTGCCACCGCCGTGGAGGGCCGTGAAGCGGGACTCCACTGGACCTTCGGGCCCATCGTAGACCTGTCGATCAGCAAGGACAACTCGATGATGCATACCCGCACGTTCGGCGTGGACCCGGGCCACGTCCTGCGGATGTCGCAGGCATTCATCCGAGGCGTCCAGGCCGAGCGCAGGATGGCGGCGACCGCGAAACACTTCCCGGGTGACGGTGTTGACGACCGCGACTCTCACGTCTGTACCTCGGTGAATCCGCTCTCTCGCGACGAGTGGTTCGATCTCTACGGGCGGGTGTGGAAGCCGGTGGTGCAGGACGCATACTGCGTGATGTCCGGCCACATCGGACTGCCGTGGATCGATCCGGCGAAGGACTACCTGGGTCCGGCGCCGGCAACGCTCAGCTCGGCGATTCAGATAGACCTCCTGCGCAACCAGCTCGGGTTCGAAGGGATCGTTGTGTCGGACGCGATTCCCATGATCGGATTCTCCGCCTTTGCGCCGTACCGGAATCGTATCGCGGGCAACATAGAGAGCGGCAGCGACATGATCCTCTGGCCGGACCCGGAACGCGATGTGCAGGAGATGAAGCAGGCGCTCGATGAAGGGCTTCTCACCGAGGCCCGGCTCGAGAGCGCGGTGAAGAATGTGCTCGCGCTCAAGCTTTGGCTGGGCGTTCTTGACCGCGCGGATGTCGCGCCCGCCGAACATGGCCCGCAGACGTTCGCCCGGTGGGCGGATGAGATTGGTGAGCGCTCGGTCTGCGTCGTGCGCAACGAGCGGAGGATGCTGCCTGTCCGGCTCGAGCGCGGTGCGAAGGTCGCTACGGTCACGCTCTCAATGGGCTCGGACACGCGCGGGTACGTGAAGGAGCTCACCGTGGTGGACGAAGAGTTGCGCGCGAGGGGCTACGAGGTCGAGCATCTCGAGAATCCCGACCGCAATCTCCTCGCGACGTGCGCGGCCGGTTCGGACGCGGTGTTCATCAACGTCCACGTCATGCCGGTCTACGGTACCACGAGGTTCGCGGGTCCCGCGGTCGCGGCGCTCTGGAACTCGTTTTGGCACGAGCACCCGGCGGTGGTGTTCACATCGTTCGGGGATCCGTACAAGCTCTACGAGATGCCCTACGCCCCGAACTTCGTGATGACGTTCAGCAATACTCCGTCCTCGCAGCGCGCCGCGGTGAAGGTCTGGCTGGGTGAGATCGAGCCGCAGGGCAAGGTGCCGGTCAGGTTACCCGGATTCTTCGATATTGCGGTGGCGTCTTCGCCCGGGTGACAAGATCGTGCGCTTCCAGGCGTAGATGAGCCGATGATCCCTCGCGTGCGGGCCCGGAAACCGGATACGCTCCGCCCATGAGCGAATCGACCGCGAGCGCAGTGCAGTTGAACCTCCGACAGGTTCCCTTCAGCCGACGCGAGACGAACTGGGCCGTCTCGTACGGGCGCTCGGCTCCCGCCCACGCCAACCGGCTCTATCTGCGCTACATCTACGGCGGACAATCCACGGATCTCTACCGGATTGATCTTGCAGGCGGGGAGGAGTACACGGTAACCGCTGATCCTTCGCGCCTCGTCGCACGCGCCGCGACCGGCGGCAGCTTCGAGATCGTCTGTGACGGCTCCCAGGTGGTCCGCCTCCGCGTTACCGACGCCCGGCTCACGCTTGTCCTCTCCGAGGTCATTCAGGCCGACTCGAGTTGGCGCTGGGAAGAGCTTTTCCCCCACCAGACTCCTCGGACCGACGGTGCAGCATGCGCGGCGTGGCGAGCGATCGTCAAGCAGGTAAAACACCGCATTGAGGTGCTGAGCGGCTCCGTCGCGGTCAACGCACCCTGGCACCCGAGGAGCGAAGGGTCACGCCGGCACCACTTCTGTTCGCCGTTCCAGATCGTCCTAACTCCGGGTACGGAGATCGCGATCGAAGGCTACTCGAGCGAATGGGAACCCCACGAGTACTCCCGCTCGTTCGACGAGTGCGCAGATGATTCGGCTCGCGACTACCGCTCCTGGCACCAGGCAGGTCCCGCGGTCGCCGAACGCCACGCTGGAGCGGCCACGATCGCCTCGTACATCACCTGGTCGTCCATTGTCCCTGCATCAGGCCACTTCGCCCGCCCCACCATGCTCATGAGCAAGCGCTGGATGAACAACACGTGGAACTGGGACAACTACTTCAACGCGTGGGCGTCCACGCTGCGCGATCCGGCGTTTGCTCTCTCCCAGTATCATCTCCACTTCGACCATCAGCATCCGCAAGGCGCGCTCGGTGACGGCATCAATGAGCTCACCGTCGGCTGGACCTACACGAAGCCTCCGGTTCACGGGTGGATCCTGCGCCGCATGCTCGAGCTTCATCCGTATACGGAGGAAGAGATCCGCCCCCTCTACGAGCCACTCGTCCGCTGGACCGAATGGTGGTTCCGCTACCGTGACGACGACGGCGACGGGATCTGCCAGTACCACCACGGAAACGACTCGGGTTGGGACGACGCAACTGCCTTTGACGTCACACCGCCGGTGGAGTCCCCTGATCTCACGGCCCTGCTCGTGATCCAGATGGACGTGCTCGCCGAACTCGCCGAGCGGTTTGGACTCGAGGCCGACGCGAGATCCTGGCGCGAACGCGCGGACCGCACGCTCGCCAGGCTCATGAAGCACAGCCGGCGCGGCGATCGCTTTGTGTGCATGCAGAGCGGCACGCATGAGGTCGCGGACAACGGTTCAGATTCGCTCCTCTGCTTCATACCGATGGTCCTTGGCCGGCGTCTTCCGGATCCGCAACGAGCTGCGATCGCCCGTGCGCTCGCGGACGAAGGGCGGTTTCTGCAGCCCCACGGCCTCTCCACCGAATCGGCTCGCAGCGAACACTTCCTGCCCGAAGGGTACTGGCGAGGCCCCATGTGGGCGCCGGCGCTCATGATGATCGTGGACGGGCTCTACGATGCAGGGGAGACCGCGCTCGCCTCGACCATAGCGCAGCGGTTCTGCGACGCGTGTGCCGCCGGAGGCTTCGCCGAGTGCTACAATCCGCTTACCGGCGCCCCGCTGCACGATCCCGCGTACACGTGGACCGCAAGCGTGTTCACTCTGCTCAGCCACAGACTGCTCGTGGAACCACAACCAACGAAGGAGTTGCCGTATGAAGCGCGCCGTTGATCTACCGATTGAGGAGGTGGTTGGCCACCTCCTGTGTCCCATTCTGAGCGGGTTCGCTCCGGACGAGCTGCGCAGGTTGCAGGAGCGGGATCACTACGGCTCGGTCTTCTTCAACCGTCAGACCTTCGCCGAGTGGCGAACGGCAGTGGATGCCGTGCAGTCTGCCGCGCCGTGGCCGGTGGCGGTCGCCGCTGATCTCGAGTTCGGCGCCAAATCGATCACGGACAAGGCGGTGCAGTTTCCCTGGCTGATGGGAGCTGCGGCCGCGGACGACGAAGATGCCGTGTACCAGGCAGGGCGTGCGACCGGATTGGAAGGTCGGCACGCCGGCATCCACTGGACCTTCGCGCCGGTTGTGGACATCAACTATAACTTTCGCGCGCCTGGGTTATGGACTATGATCTCTGGATACGG
>CAYTGY010000267.1:0-5101 GCA_964437265.1 uncultured Spirochaetaceae bacterium
ACCTGATGGAGCTGGCGCGGACCTACGAACAGGACGGACTCCCGCGGTTTCTGGACGAGGTTCGCCGCCGTCTTGGGGAGAACGCAAGGCTGGACGAGGTGGAGCTCCAGCACGGCCGCCGGGACGGCGTGCACCTCATGACCATTCACAAGTCAAAGGGGCTGGAGTTACCGGTAGTCATCATTGCAAACGCCCCCAATCGCGGCCGCGCCGGAGCCGCCTCCGACGCACCGTACTACCGCTCCGACCGTCTGGGCGTAGTGTTCAACACCTCCGTCTTGCGAGAGGATAAGCTCACCCAGAGAGCCCAGAACGCCGTCTTCTCGCTGGAGCGCGAGGAGGTCAAGCGCGCCGAGGCGGCTGAGTTGAAGCGCCTGCTCTACGTCGCCGCCACCCGCGCTGAGGCGCATCTGATCATTAGCGGGGTTCGCAGCGAGAAGGACATGTCCGGTTCGCTCATCAACCTGGTGGCCGGACCGTTTGAGGCCGCCTCCGTCTCGCTTGCCGACGACGCCCGGATTGACCTGCAGATCCGCGTGCTCAACCAGGTCCGGGCGGACCGTCTGGATTATGGGCGCAGACGCGCCGCCATCGACGTTGCGAGTGTGGCGGAGACCTACCGTGGCCGCCGGCGCATCTCCCGGCCTGCCGTGCGGCGGGAGGTCTCCGTGACGGAGGTTGCCCGGGCGTGGTCACGCGCTCGACTACGCGCCGGCGAGGAGACGGAGCCGGCGCCGTTGGTTGGCACGGACGGCGGCATGCCGGCCGTGGATGATCTGCTTGAGCGGCACAACCTCCACCCCCTGTTCGGCGAGTTTGTGCACCATCGCGCGGAGCGGTTGGTGGCGGCCCCACAGACGAGCGTCTTTGACCCACGCGAGGTGCCGCCGCGGCTCAGGTTCACCGAGCAGCCTGGGGTGGAGCCGGCGGCCGCCGCGGCTCTCTATGATGCCGGCAACCGCCTGGCGGCCCGTTTTGTGGAGAGCGAGCTTGGCCGGCGCCTCCGGAAGGCGGCGGCAGGGGATCTCACCCGAAGCGGCGGATCTCAGCGGAGCCTGTTTGTGGAGCAACCGCTGCTTGTCGCCCGGTCCGTGGAGGGAGCGCGGATCTGGATTCGCGGGACGCCGGATTTTGTCTTGGTGGATGATGCGGCGGTGACCGTAGTGGACCTCAAGACTGATGCACGGATGCAGAGCGAGCATCATGCGGTGCAGCTTCAGCTCTACCGCGAGGCGCTGGAAGAGATGTATCGTCGCCCGGTTCACGCACTTCTGTACTACCTTCGGTTCGGTGTGGCCCAACCGTGTGAGGAACAGCTACCCTGTGAAGAGATTGACGCGGCGGTAGCCGCGGTCCGGCTGGAGCCCGCGGAAACGTCGCAACCCGAACCGTTCGATGGCGAATCTCATTGACGGCGCGAGAGAAGCGTCTATACTCCCAGATAGGCGCATCTTGCTAAGGAGATATCCGTGAGCACTGAAGAACTCAATCCCTTCCGCATCGCTCAAGCGCAACTGGATCACGCTGCCGACCTTCTGGGGTTGGAAGACTCAGCTCGCGAATTCCTCCGGGAACCCATGCGCGAGCTCCAGGTGTCAATACCGGTGCGGATGGATGACGGTACAACAAGGGTCTTCAGAGGCTACCGCGTTCAGTACAACAACGCGCGTGGGCCCACCAAGGGAGGCTTGCGCTGGCATCCTGAGGAGACGATTGACACGGTGCGCGCGCTTGCGGCGTGGATGACCTGGAAGACCGCCGTGGTGGATCTGCCGCTGGGCGGCGGGAAGGGTGGCGTTACCTGTAATCCCAAGGAGCTCTCAGATGCGGAGAAGGAGCGGCTTGCGCGCGGCTACATCCGCGCCGTGCGCCCCGTGTTGGGAAGCGTGAGGGACGTACCCGCGCCGGATGTCTACACCACGCCGCAGATCATGGCGTGGATGCTGGACGAGTACGAACACCTCGTAGGCGAGGGCGAGCCGGGGGTGATCACCGGAAAGCCGGTCGCGCTGGGGGGATCGCTTGGAAGGGCGGACGCCACCGCGCGCGGCGGCATCTATGTCTTGCGGGAGGCGTTCCGCGGGTTGGAGATTGATCCGGCCGGAACGAGCATCGCTATCCAGGGGTTCGGCAACGTTGGCCGACCCGCCGCGCTGTTGGCGGAAGAGATTATGGGGCTCAAGGTGGTTGCGGTCTCCGACATGTATGGCGCCATTGGGAATCCGGCGGGGATCTCCGCCGCTGAGCTCTCCACCCACGCCCTCAAGACCGGCAGCATTGTTGACTTCCCGGGGGCCACACCCATAGATCCTGAGAGCCTGTTTGAGCTGGATGTCACCGTCCTGCTTCCGGCGGCACTTGAGAATGCAATCACCGAACGCAATGCGGATCGGGTGAAGGCCAGGATTGTCTGTGAGTTGGCGAACGGTCCTACCACGCCGCAGGCGGATCTGGTGCTCTATGACAACGGCGTCTTTGTGATACCGGATTTCCTTGCGAACGCCGGCGGCGTCACGGTCTCATACTTCGAGCAGGTTCAGAACGCGTACAACTACTACTGGACCGTAGAGGACGTAGAAGAGCAGCTGGACCGTCGAATGACGAAGACGTTCCATCAGGTCTACGAGTTGAGCCGGTCCCGGCAACTGGATATGCGGATGGCCGGCTACCTTGTTGCCGTGGATCGTGTTGCCGCCGCCTGTCGTCTCCGCGGTTGGTTCTGATACCCCGGGCGCGGCGGTGCTACGCGCCTATCACGCCGACGCCGGCCGACTCTTCGCTGCTGAGGTAGATGGAGAGCCTGGCACTTCCGCCGTCCGACACATCCACCACCTTCACCGTGTCTCTAGCCGGCCCCGCGGACAGCTCACCCTCAGGGCAGCATCCCGGGGCCGCGTCCGGGGCGTCACGCAGAAACGCCTGGTCAAGCAGTGACCCCGGGGCCTCCGGGTAGAGCGGGACCGGGACGATCCGCGCCTCAATGAGGTCCTGGAAGAAGTGCGTTCCGTAGCTCACCTCAGGCGTGTACCCGCCTCGCTCGTACGCAACCTCAATCAGCGCTGCAGCGTTATTGATGTCACCGTACCCCACCTTGACCCCAAGCGACGGATTGCTGGTGCCCCATCTGCCGGGACCCATCAGTACGAACCGCTCTCCCGCGAGCGCGCGGTTGATACGCCCGACAACCCGCGCAACCTCGAACCGGTCCTCCGGTGCTCCCAGCTGGTGATAACGCTCTGGGTCCACCATAACCAGGTAGCGTATTCGTTCCACCGTGGCATCCCGGAGGATGCCGCGCGTGGTCCGAAAGAGCAGCCGTTGATCCCCACCGACGGCAGGCAGCATGACCCGGTTTCCGCCCTCCGCGCCGCCGGCGAGTGGGCGGCACTGGAGCACGTAGAGCTTCCCGGCCTCCCATGCGAACTCCACGTCTACCGGGACCTGGTAGGCGTCTTCCAGCATCCGCAGCGCCTCTCGCATCAGCCCGGAGAAGTGCCCGCCCTTGAGGAACGATTGAAAGCTGATAGCGGCCTGTTGGTACTCAAGCTGTTGCGGGAAGAATCCACCCTCAACAAAGCCGCTCTCGCTCACCAGTGTTACCGCGGTACGCGGTTCGTAGGTTGGATCGTCGGTGCTTCGGATCTTGTTGTAGAGATCAATGAAGTGGATGCTCTCTATCTCACTCGTCTCCAGGTTCAGGACGTCTACAAAGCGCTGCGAGTACTTCAGCTGCTCGCTGATGGTTGCCTCCGGGCGGAGCATTGGATTGGTTAGCGACACCAGTCGAGGATAGTCGTCACCCGCTCGGTCCACGGCGCGGGTTCCCAGGCCGTACACAATCCGGACCACGCCGTCTTCAGGCCGTATTCGCGTGCTCCAGCAGTACTGGTTGCGGGAGAACGCCACGCCCGCGGCGGCGGGGAAGAAGTACTTCCCGTACCGGTGTCCCACCACGCGCTGCACCAGAACGCTCATCATGTCGTCATAGTCCAGCAGCCGCTTGTCCCGCCGGTACTCGATGACTGAGTTCGCGAAGATGCTCACGTACACCCGCTTGATGGCGGTGGTGAGCTGTTCGTACCGCTCGTCCTCCGTTCCCTGATTCGCAATGAAGATCGACTCGTACTTGCCGTAGAACGGGAACCCCATGCTGTCTTCCAGGAGGCTGGAGGAGCGTATGATCAGCGGCTCCTCCCCCACCTCGTGGAGCAGCGACCGCAACCGTTCCTCGATATCCCGCGGGAAGCGGCCGCCGAAGAACCGACGCTCCAGCGACGAACGCACACGATCGCGTTCGTCGGTGTCCAGGTACTTGAGCCCGTGCCCCTCCTCCAGCCGATTGTGCTCTACGAACCGGCTGAACACCTGCGTGGTCAGGAAGAAGCTCTCCACCTCCTCTATGTGCTGCTCCAACCCGGTGGGCTCACCGATGGTGGGGCGGAGAATCCGGTTTGCCAAAATCATCCCGGCACTCTTCCCGCCCACCCGGCTTCTTGGGCCGTAGCGCCCGACCATACGCGTCAGCAGGCGGTTGATATCCCGCATGGTGATGTGATGTTTGGCCACCCCCATGTAGAAGAGGTTGTCGCTGATGAGGTAACTCACCAGGTGAACGCGGATGCCCACCGCGATGTTCTCCGAAACCTGGGATTCGCCCACCGGCAGACGCCCAAGCTGGTCCAACGCCTGCTCCACCTGGGCGAAGTCCACCTCATCATTGTGGAGCAGTCGCCACATCTGGCGCGTCAGCGCCTCCTTGTGCACCAGGTTGATGAAGTCGTGTACCTGAGGATCCGTGAAGTTCGCAAAGAGAAGCGCGATCACCTGCGCGTTGTAGCGCATCTGCACGGCATCTCGTTCCGGCCGGCGCAACTCGTCGCGCACCAGCCCGTCGTGCAGCGGCCGGCCGGAGGGTGGGCCGGGGGTTGCATCCTTGTCCACGCCGCATGCCTCAGCGGTCTCCGCCCAGAGGTGCTCCGGGTTCAACAGTCCACGGTCGGTCAAGATCTTCTCAAACGTGCCAACGGTGTCCGCCACCGTGAAGTGCTCGCAGAGGAGTTCCTGGTACAGCAGGTGTTCGCGCAGCTCCATGTACGGCAGT
>CAYTGY010000268.1:0-5095 GCA_964437265.1 uncultured Spirochaetaceae bacterium
TGCAGATCCTCAATGAGCTCAAGGAGCTGCATCCCGGAGACGGCCGCATCCTCGCCTCTCTTGCGCGGGCCCATCAGCTTGGCGGCGACCGCGAGCGAGCCGTTCAGGCGGCGGGTGAGTTGATCAATCTGCAGGGATCGCGCGCGACTCACGAGGATATCGCCGCTCTCAACGAGAGCCTGGAGCTCTATGAGAAGGCGGTTGAGGCGTTTGCGCCGGAGCGCAGCGAGGCCTGGGCGCAAAACCTTCGGAGGCTTGGCGAGTTGAGCCGGCCGGAAGAAGAGGAGTCTGAGACCCCCGCACCCGAATCCGATGAGATGGACGGCTTGGATGAGGACTCCATCCCGATTCTCACCTTTGGCGGCGAGGAGCTGCTGGAGCCGGAGGAGTGGGAGCTTACCGTCGCGGGTGTGGATGAGCCGGAGGAGGAGGAGGCGTTCGGAATCGATATCCCTGACTCCATGGCACAGTCACTGACCGCGCTTCCGGAGGAGGGCCAACGGCGCGGCGGTGAGCCGGGAGGCCCGGGCCGGCTGGATGGACACGGTTTTGAGACGGAGGCCGCACCCCCCGAGGCGTGGGCGCCGCCGGACCAAACCGCGCAGCCGGTAGCCCCGCCGCAACCGCCGCCGCAACAGCAACAGCAACAGCAACAGCAACCGCCGCAACCGCAGCCGCAGTATCCCAGCTACCCGCCGGCTGCCCCCATTGAGCCGGCGTACCAGCCGCCGGCGCGCGGCGCGGGAGCTGAGGGCGCGGCCGCTCAACAGCCCACCGCTCCGCCACCAACCGAACAGCGACCAACCGAACAGCCGCCGGGACGCCAAGCCGCCCGCGGGCCGGCGCCCCAGTTGCGGCCGGTTCCGTACCCAATCCCGGTCGCGGAGATGCCGGAGGAGTCCGACGCAGAGGAATCGCTGATGGCCGAAGAGCCGTCGCTCGAAGAAGACGTTGATGCCGCAGATGACGGCGAGGAGGAGAGTGCGGAGGAACCGTCCGAGCCCGAGCCTGAACCAGAGCCCGAGCCTCCCGCGGAGCCGACAGCCGAAGAGCCGCTCGCACCGGCACCCGCCGCCGAACCGGTGGAACCGCCGACGCAACCGGATGTCCGGGGCCCGGCGGTCCACCCAAGGTCGCCTGATTCGGACACTCGGGCGCGTCTGCTCGACTATTTGGATGGGTTGGCGGACTCGCTGCCAAACGAGAAGCGGCAAGAGTACCTTCAGAGTGAGGCCCGGTTGCGATTGGAGTATCTTCGCTCGCGTATGGCAGGGCGCCCGGGACTCATGCACGACGTTGCGAGGTACCGGAGCGAGGCCACGGGGGCGCCACCGGCCGCCATTACGCCAAAGCGTGTGGCGGAAGCGATGAGCTACATCGGCAAGATGTCAGGATACCATCCCGATGCGGCAATCGGGAACGCATTGCGAGCACGCGTTGCCGCCATGTTGGTCAAATTGCAAGACATTCGGGAGAAGAGCTCGTGACGCCGGAAGCACGCTTGGCAACCATCCAAAGGCACATTGACCACATGCCGGCGCTGCCGGTCACCGTCACCAAGGTCATGGAGATCGCCAACAACCCTGCGGCGTCCCCGGTGGACCTCAACAAGGTGATCAGCGTGGACCCCGTCTTGATGGCGCGCGTTCTCAAGCTGATCAACTCGGCGTACTATGGACTGCCGAACAAGATCAAATCGCTCGCCCGGGCCATTATCATGCTGGGCATCAACACGGTGAAGAACCTGGCGCTGAGCTCTGCAATCGTGAAGACGCTGGGAGCCGGCGAACACTTTGATGCGCTCAATCCGCAGGCGTTCTGGCGGCACTCGCTTGGCGTGGGAGTGACGGCGAAGCTTCTGGCCGCGAAGCGGCAGGTCCCCCCTGACGCCCGCGAGGAGTACTTCATCGCCGGCCTGCTCCACGGCATTGGCAAGATCCCGTTGAACAACGCGCTCTCAGATGAGTATGTAAACGCGATGGCGCTTGCGGATCGCAGTCAGATTCCGCTCAACGACGCGGAGCGGCAGGTGTTCGGCTTTGACCATGCTGACGTGGGAGCGCTCATCGGGAAGACCTGGAAACTCGGCGAATCAATTCTGGACACCATCTCCTACTATCCCCGGCCAACGGAGTACGCGGGACCGTACACGGATATCGTCAATACCGTACATGTAGCCGTATACTTTGTCACGATTGCTGAGATTGGGTTCTCCGGCGATCGACATCCGGCGCATGTCAACGAAGATGCGCTGAACGCCCTGGGGGTCAAGGTGTCCTCCCTGGACGAGATCGAAGAGGAGGTCGAGGCGGAGATCCGAAAGGCTGAGGTGTTCCTCAGTCTCTAAGGAGTGTGACGTGAGACTGCGTCTCTGGGGTGTTCGAGGGTCTATTCCCGTCCCTGGGCCAACCACGGTTCGGCATGGGGGCAACACCGCGTGCCTTGAGCTTCGCTACGGACGGGACGCGCTCATCATTGTGGATGCCGGCTCCGGCATCCGTCCGCTCGGTAACCAGCTTGTCCGCAATGACCTCAAGAACGGTCCCATTCGAGCGCGACTCTTTCTCAGCCACACTCACTGGGACCACATCATAGGATTCCCCTTTTTTACGCCCATCTTCATTGGCGGAACGCAGCTGGACATCTACAGTCCGTTTAACTACGAGGAGCGAAGCGTTGAGGAGATCATCGGCATTCAGCTGAGCTACCAGTACTTCCCCGTTCGGCAGGGCGAGCTCTCAGCCCGGCTCTCCTACCACTCGCTCCGCGAAGAGACGCTGGATCTGGGTGACGGGATGGTGATCACTACGAAGTTTCTTAACCATCCGGTAGCGACCCTGGGGTATCGGTTCACCTATGAGGGATCGTCAATCTGCACCTTGTATGACCACGAGCCGTTCCGGAACGTGTTTCCCACGGACCCCAAGCACCCTGACTATGATGCCGCCGCCGCAGAGGAGGGGGAGCACGCCGCCGCAGAAGAGAACGCCCGGATTCGGGAGTTTATCTGCGATGCGGACCTGGTCATCCACGACAGCCAGTACACGCTCTCCGAGTACCGCCAGAAGTTCACCGGCTGGGGACACACCTCCTATGAAGCGGCGATCAACATGGCGCACCAGGCGCGGGTGAAGCATCTCTTGCTGTTTCACCATGATCCGTTGCGCGGGGATGACGAACTGGACGAGCTGCTGCACGGGTACCGCGCGATGGTGGCCGGGAAGACCGCCATGAAGGTGGAGATGGCTTGCGAGGGCATGGTGGTGGAGGTGTGACTCGACGTCTTGAGTGTTTAGGAATATCGTACTACAGTACGTGCAGTATTCGCGGGGGATTAGCTCAGTTGGTAGAGCGGTTGGTTCGCAATCAACAGGTCAGGGGTTCAAATCCCCTATCCTCCAGATCAGCTCCGTGCGGCAGATCAACGTTGTATCAGGATGGGCCCACAACGCAAGTATGAACCCGGCGAACTGGGCCGGGTGCGTCAAAACCTGGGGCCTCTTTCCCGCGAAGAGGCCCGGCGCATGGCCGAGCGTCTTGGCGGCGAGATCGGCGTAGAACAAGACGCTCAGGACATTCGCGCCGGCTATGACCGGCTTCAGCGGCAGGCACCCTCAGCCAAGCGTCCAGCGGGATCACGAGCTGATGCCGGCTCCGCCGGGAACCGTCCTTCAAACACTCCCGCACCGCAAGAACCGGATTCGCGGCAGACGCCGTCCCCCGGCAGTGGCGAGGTATTCCCCTGGCAGCACGTATCCGTTGACACGGGGAGCGTTCGCTATGCCGACCGGGTGCGGATGGATTTCACCGCCGCCCGGGTGGAGCATCAGCAGAAGACGCTGGCCGCGGCGCTTGCTTCGCTGGTGCATCCAATCATTCGGGTTCCCGACTATGTGAATCCTCGGTTTCTTCTCAACGCCTCTGATGATTTGGTGGGCCATGTCAAACGTCTGGTACGTTCGGTATGCGATCTGCTGGGTTTCTCACGACGGCTGAGCTGGCGCCTTGACCGCAGCCCTCGGGTTCACGCCCTGCTGGCAACGCTCCGGGACTGGGACCATGAGGCGTTGCAGGCGCTGGTCTATCGCGCTCAGGAGCGGGGCAGAGTCACCTTCGCGCAACTCGAAGAGCTCACGCGGCTGCTCTACCGCCCCATGGTACAGTTTCACGGCCGTGTTGATGTGGCGGAGGTTTCCCGTGTGCTCGAGCTGGCATATCGGGAGCGTGCCCGCCGGCTACCCAAATCATCGCGCAGGTTGCCGGAGTTACGGCACAGTCTCAACACCGCCGTCTCTGAGGCGGAGATCGTGTTTGAGACGCTCAAGCACCGTTGTTACCCGCTTCTGATGAAGGTGGCCACCGTAACATATCGTCCCGCGGAGCGTTTCTTTGACGAGGCGCTTCCGGAGCTGATGCGCTTCACCAATGTCTCAGAGAGCGACCGCGTCCCCGAGCCATCAGAGGCCCCGGTGGAGGCGCCTGAGGGCGAAGGCCACGCCGGGCCGTCGTCGTTCGTGGTGAACGGCCTACGGTTGCTGGATCGTCTCTTCCCCCGCGCGGGATGGGATCGCATCAACTGGCAGCAAGCCCAACAAGGCCGCGCACCTGACCTCTACGCGTACTACGCGTGTCTACTCGACTATCCGGTTGGATTTGAGCTGGTTCCGCCCTCGGATCCGGTGATGCCGGCGATCACGCTCTGGCTCATCCTTGGCGAGCTGTTTGGCGCGCTGAGTACGGTCCACTTCACCACGGTTCCCGGCACCAATCTGCCGCTGGCGCCGGTTATTGCAGAGCTGACGGCGCACTACGGCGCGGTGAACCGAGGCGTGATTGGTGACGACTACCTACGCAAGGTGCGCGAGCTGGCCGACCTCAGACGCTACGGAGGTACCGACAGTCTGTATGCTCGCCGGGTGGAAGCGGAGGCGCGGGCAATACGACGAGAGTACGTGGTGCCGTGGGCACCCGTCTCCGGTGAGCGACGCGTTGCCCTTGACGGCCGGGCCGAGTACCCGCTCGCATATGAGCTGGTGGAGCAGCTGGCGGACCTCCTGCTTCGTGTTGCGCTGGACATTACCGAGTCCGCTGCTGA
>CAYTGY010000269.1:0-4007 GCA_964437265.1 uncultured Spirochaetaceae bacterium
CGGTGGGGGCCGTATCCGCTACCATCCGGAGACCGATTCGTTTTCCAGTTTCTCCGTCAAGAACGGGCTCGTAAGCAACAACGTTCTGGCCGTCACGGAGACCGAACCGGGTGTGCTGTGGTTCTCCACCCTCCGCGGCATCTCCGTCTACAGCCGAGGAACCAACCGGTTCAGCTCCGTTACCGCCGGCACCGGACTACTCACCAACGAGCTGACCGGGGCCGCGCTCCTCACCTCCGGTGGGGAGCTCTTTGTGGGGAGCGTCGCCGGCATTACGGTCATCGACCGGGACGATCGCGCACCCTCGGTTTCCTACGATCCGCCAATAGTCCTGACCAGTTTCAAGGTAGCCGCTACCCCGGTGACCCCGGAACAGGGCGCGGACGACTCCTTTGAGGAGATCAGCATTGAGCACGCCGACGGGTTCATCACCGCGGAGTTTGCCGCGCTGGACTTCTCCAACCCAAGCTGGAACCAGTATCGCTACAAGCTGGACGGACTGGATGAGAAATGGACCGCCGCCGGCACGCGCAACTACCTCAGCTATGCGAATCTGGATCCCGGCGAGTATACCTTGCGCATACGCGGTGCGGGCAGCAGTGGCAACTGGTCCAGCCGGGAGATCGCGCTCCCCATCCGGGTGCTTCCTCCGTGGTGGCGGTCAGGGTGGGCGTATGGAGTCTACGTGCTGGCGGCCGCCGGAGTCTTGGTTGCAGCCGCTCTCTACGCCGCGCACCGGCGCCGCCGCGCGCAGGCCCAAATGAAGAAACAGCTTCGCATCAACACGGAGCTGGAGCGGATGGTGCACCAGCGCACGGCGGAGATCGAGCGCGCGCGCCGGGATGCGGAGACGGCCTCGGAGGCCAAGAGCCGGTTTCTGGCCAATATGAGTCATGAGATCCGCACGCCGGTAAACGGAATCATGGGAATGCTCTCGCTGTTGGAAAAGACGGGGTTGAGTGACGATCAGCGCTCCTATCTTGCGCACTCGCATCTTGCGGCGGAGAACCTCAGCATGCTGGTGGACGATCTCCTGGAGTTCGAGAGCATTGGTGACGCGAGGCTCCGTCTTGAGCGCACGCCCTTCAACGTGGCGGATACGCTCCGGTTCGTGTGCAATCTCCTGGAGCCCCGCGCGGAGGCGAAGCGCCTATCGCTTGGACTGAGCGTGGACCTAGTGCAGGACAAGAGGTGGGTGCTGGGTGACCAGCATCGGTTTGTACAGATCATGAGCAATCTGCTCTCCAATGCGGTGAAGTACACGGATTCCGGAACCATAACGGTCTCCGCCACTATGGATTCGGGTCAGGGGGACGGGACTCCAGAGTATCGCTTCCAGGTGAGCGACACCGGAACGGGAATCCCGAAGGAGAGCCTTGACGCAATCTTCGACTCCTTCACCCAGATCACCAGCGGCTACTCGAAAGGCGGAGGTGGCGTGGGGCTGGGGTTAGCCATTGTGCGGCAACTTGTCTCCGCAATCGGCGGGTCGGTGAGCGTGGAGAGCACGCTTGGCCAAGGATCCACGTTCACGGTGTCGCTGCCGCTTCCCATAACCGCTGAACCGGAACCCCAATCCGGTTCGCCGGAGTCAACGGCCACCGATGGATTGGCGAAGGGACGCCGCGTTCTGGTGTGCGAGGATGAAGCGATCAACCGTCTCTATGTTGTCCGGCATCTCAACGCACTGGGAATTGAGACAGACGTGGCGGGGACCGGCCCCCAAGCCGTGGAGAAGGCGGTCACGGGCTCGTTTGACGTCATCCTCATGGACCTGGGACTACCGGAGTTCGACGGTCTGGAGGCTACCGGACGCATTCGTGAGCATGAGCGCAGCTCCGGCGCAGACCGACGCACGCCCATAGTGGCGCTCACCGCACACTCGTACGCAACAGATGTGGAACGATGCTACCAAGCAGGGATGGACGACTTCATCTCCAAGCCGATCGCGGAACGGACGCTCGACGACAAGATCCGGACGTGGATGGCCACGGAGATTGATGCTCAATCAGACCAGGAGGTTCCCAGCCACTGATTCTGGTAGCCGCCAACCGGTAAAAGCAGTACGTTTTGCCTGCAATTGAACAATTGGAGGTAAACAATGATTCAAACATTGGAGAATGAGTCGACGTTTTCTCGACTGCGCCGGTTCAACGTGATCATGGGCATGATACACCTGGTACAGGGCGTGCTCATGATCGTGCTCAGCAATGACACCACCTACCCTATCTACACCAACTTCCTGAGCTTTAGCGTAGAGACGTTCAGCCTCAACCCGGACCCAACGTTGGCATACGAGCTGCTCTTTGGTCCCGCGGTAGCGGCGTTCCTGCTGCTCTCCGCGGTGGCGCACTTCTACCTTTCTACCGTGGGATACCGTCGGTACGTGTCCAATCTGAAGCAAGGAATGAACCCGGTGCGCTTCTACGAGTATGCGCTCTCATCGTCGCTGATGATCGTGTTGATCGGTCTGCTCGTGGGCGTATGGGACCTTGGTGCGTTGATTGGCCTTTTCGCGGTGAACGCGGCAATGAACCTCTTTGGAATCATGATGGAGTACGATAATCAGAACCGGGAGAGAACACGATGGGCCGGTTTTGTCTATGGGTCAATTGCCGGGATTGTCCCGTGGATCGTCATCTCCGTGCACTTCTTCGTATCCGTCACCTCTGGAGGTGAGGCAAAGCCGCCGGGGTTCGTCTACGCGATTGTGCCCACGCTCTTCGTATTCTTCAACATCTTCGCCATCAACATGCTGTTGCAGTACAAGAAGGTTGGGCCGTGGCGGAACTATCTCTTTGGTGAACGCATGTACATCGTGCTTAGCCTCTCCGCGAAGACGGTGTTGGCGTGGATCATCTTTGCGGGCACGTTGGCACCGGTGTAGTGGTGCAGCAACCGCGGTGAGGTGGGCCCGGGCGGCGTCCGGGCTCGGTCCACTCGCCGTATCCGCTCAGGAACCGACCAGCCGGTCAACCTCATGTTGCATGACGCGCTTGAGAAACCCGTAGATCTTGCTACGCGTGGGACCGTCCTCTATCTGGCCAAACATGATCACGGTTGTGGCCCCTTCCCCGGATTCCCGGACGCCGGCCACGGTGCCGGAAACCTTGGTATAGGTTCCCCACAGCTGGAGCTGGATGTCGTCAAGAGGCTCACCCTTTGCAAGCGCCTTGGGCAACACGCAGGCCATGCCGGCAATGCTGAGGTCAACAATCTGCCCGGTAAGCTGAACCCCGGTGACCGTCACGTTGAAGGAAGCGCGGCCTGACGGGGCCTTCACGCGGACAAACTTCCGCTGGCCCTTGGCCTCAACCGCCTCAAGCGCGCGGATGATGATCTGCGCGCTCTGCCGGAAACCAAGCTGGAGGACCACGTACCCGCAACTCGCGCCCAACTCCATCAGGTAGTGCTTGGCCAACTCCGGATTCTCATTGTAGGAGAGGATCCCCACCTCCGCGCCGTGCCGCGATTTGCCTTCAATCACTGAGGTGACAACGCGCTCCAGCTCCTCCGGTTTCATGCGTGAATCCAGATTGAAGTACACCACTGAGCCGGCAAACGCACGCAGCAGCGGATCAAGCTTCCGCGGATCCCTGATGATGGCCGCCTCAAACTGGGCGGTAACCAGGAACTGGATCATCTGTTCCTGGATCACGCTTGGTGGATCCACGAAGAGAACGCGTCGTCCGGTCATATTCACGGAGCATACCCCCTCCGTGAAAGGTACTAGTTTCCAGGCGGTATCTCCGGCTATATCTCAAGGAGTTGGTGGCCGTGGTAGGCACGATCCCGGGTCTCCCGGACCTCCTCGCTCTGCAGGTAGTCGTCAAATCGCATCTTCCGATCAATGATCCCGGATGGGGTGAGCTCAACAATGCGGTTGGCAATCGTGTCCACGAATTCGTGGTCATGGCTCACAAAGAGAACAACGCCGTTGAACGCGATCAGCCCGTCGTTCAGCGCGGTGATCGCCTCCAGGTCCAGATGGTTGGTGGGCTCATCCA
>CAYTGY010000269.1:4017-5047 GCA_964437265.1 uncultured Spirochaetaceae bacterium
AAAGGGTGCGCACTTCTTTCTTTGTAAGGGCTGTGGTGGGCTCATCCATGATGAGCACGTTGGAGCGAGACAGCATCATCTTGGCCAGCATGCACCGCACCCGCTCGCCGCCGGAGAGCACACTGACCGGCTTGAGGGATTCATCACCGCTGAACAGCATTCGTCCCAAGAACCCGCGCACGTACGACTCCTCTTCAACCTCAGTGTACTGGCGCAGCCACTCGATGAGCGAAAGATCGCCCTCAAAGAGGTCTCCGTTCTCCTTGGGGAAGTAGCTGACACTGGTGGTCTGGCCCCACTCGTAGCTTCCACTGTGGGGCTCTTGGTGTCCGGCCAGGATCTCGAACAACGCGCTCTTGCTCTGGTGAAACGGTCCTACGAACGCTACCTTGTCACCAGGATCAATAGTCAGCCTAAGGTTCTCCAGAGCCTGGATGTTCTCCGCCACGTAGGAAAGCCCATCAATCTCAAGCACCTTCTTGCCAATCTCTCGCTCCGGTTCAAAGCCAACATAGGGTGACTTGCGGCTGGTCGGCTTGATATCGTCAATATTGAGCTTCTCCAGCAGCTTCTGGCGGCTGGTCGCCTGCCGGCTGCGCGCGGCGTTGGAGGAGAATCGCTGAATGAACGCCTTGAGCTCCGCAACCTTGTCCTCTCGCTGCTTCTTCTGGTCGCGAGCCTGCTTCCGGGCGAGCTGGCTGGAGTGATACCAGAAATCGTAGTTACCCACGTAGAGGGTGATTTTGCCGAAGTCGATGTCCGCGACGTGCGTACACACCTTGTTGAGAAAGTGACGGTCGTGCGAGACCACAATGACGGTGTTCTTGAAGTTGTAGAGGAAGCCCTCCAGCCATGAGACCGACTCGAGGTCCAGGTTGTTGGTGGGTTCGTCCAGCAGCAGGATGTCCGGGTTTCCGAAGAGCGCCTGCGCCAACAGAACCCGCACCTTCTGGGCGAACTCAAGATCACCCATCGTGGTCTGCAGCAGGTCATCCGGGATGCCAAGCCCGGCAAGGAGGCGGCCTGCTTC
>CAYTGY010000270.1:0-5041 GCA_964437265.1 uncultured Spirochaetaceae bacterium
ACGCGAACCAACATACGTTACCTCCACCACAATGGTGTCCTTCTCATGTCGCCACACTGCCACCCATTTCCGCTTCAAGTGACAGTGGTATTCGTGTGGGCCCAGTTTGCTGAAGTTCGGCCAGTTTGGGAGGACTGGCCCTCTTGAGCGGAGATCGTTGACCAGCTCTGTGGCCGATACCTGTACGAGCTTCGGCAACTTGCCCAATTGCTTCACGACTCTCTTCTTCAGCACGACCTCGAAGCTCATGAATGAATGAGTATCAGTTTTGGATAACCTTGTCAAGCAGCGTAGACAAAGAAAAGCCCTCTGTGGTGGAAGGCTCTTCCATGACTACTTCGTGCAACGATTGAATCCTCAGAAATGGTGTTCCCCGTTAGCGAGACTTTCCGATTTTGTTCATCAGTTCCAGATCGGATGCCGCACGATCAGCGGTTCTCATTTTGGCCGATTTTTGCGGAGCGGAGCAGTTTGGCATGGTGAGAAGGATTGAGTGGCATGGAAGCTTCAAACGCTTCAGCGCGGCGGGCTGACTCGCCGGGCGGAGATCGCTAACGATTTTCTGAGATACAGAAGCTATGAGCGGAACAAGAGCGATCTACCGATTGGCCCGGTAGCCAACGCACACGATGCAGTCGTCGTTGGCTATAGCGTTACCCGCCGGGGTCTTCGAGAACCAAAGCCGTTGAGCATGAACAGCATCCGGGCTTCCCAGCTTTCGAAGAGCATGTACTGCGTGAGCGCTGTTACGTCATTGGAGAATCGATCTCGCCTGGGTAGCGTCGATCGTAGAGCTCGAGCATTGTGTCAAACAGGAACGCCAGGAGGTTCAGGCTCAGCAGCAGATTCGACAGATTGTTCTTCCCGTGCCCGAAGTTGCGCTCCAGGTCGTAGCCCTTGGTTTTCAGCGTATTGTTATGTTCGTTCTCGCTTCGTCCACCGCGCCCGTCCGGCTTCGATATAGGCGGCAACATTGTCGCGGGTCAACTCGTGGTTGGTGGCAAACACGTGTACTGCTCGCAAGACTCATCGAAATGGCGGGTGCGATTGCCACACAGCACCTACACGATCGGCTCATCGCGTTCGATCGCATCGACCGCCGCGGACAATCCTTCGGCCGCGACTACGTCGTGCTCTGCGACCTGAAACCCTTCGGCGACAGCCTCTCGTATCAATCGGTTGTCTTCCACGATCAGCAGGCGCGGCATTCCTACACAATAGCCAAAGCTCCGGCCCGGTTCCACGCGTGCTCGCGTCGCCTGGCATCGTCACGCAATCAGCACCGCCGCCGCGAACGAGAGCGTCGCCAGGACGAAGGCCGTGATGAGCGATCCGGTCGGTACGCCGTTCACGCGGTAGCTTCTCAGGATCCCCGATTCGCGCTGGTCGATCAGCGTCGCGGATTCCGGCTTTGAGATCCACGCTCAGGTGGTAATCTCCATGAAGCGTTCTTCGAGCGACGGTCGCTCCACGCGTAGATCGACCAGCTCATCGTCGTTCCTCTTCAGGTAGTCCAGGATCGCCGCGACCGAATCGGCCGGGCGCGCGCTCGCGGATTGAGCTGCGCGCCGACGCAACCCCGATCCTCGTCCGCCGGTCGCGGAGCTTGTCGGCCTTGGCCATGTCGTGCGTCAACAGCACGATCGTCGTGCCGTCGAGGCCCGCGGTCGGTTCGTCGAGGAGCACGAGCTTGGGTTCGTGCGCGACGCGGTGGTACCGGCTGAAAAAGACGAGCGCCTCCTTGTACCGATGTCGGTTATGCGTTCCGTCACATCGAAGAGGACTCAGTCGTGCACGGCAACGGATTCGCGATTCAGGGATACAGCAGTCAGCCGGATTGAGAGGTTCCCGAAAGAGATGCGCAAATCTATCACCTTCGACGTGGCGAGTGTGGTTCAGAACGATCTCTTTGCGCGTCATTCTGTTCTCCGCCAATAGTATCGCTTTAGGCATACATCTTCTTCCTCACTCAGCGGTACTATACATCGAACTCCACGATACTCCTCGTCCCGCCGGCATCCTCACGATGTTCTATGGCATAGGTCCCTCCAAGTTGCTCGCTGAGCATTTTGACAAGAGTTAGGCCAAAGCCCGTTGCCTTTTCCGGGGCAAAGTCTTCGGGAAGTCCGCTGCCGTTGTCTTGTATGGTTAGGGCTACCTCATTATCCCTCTTCGTCAGTGTGACCTCTATCCTCCCGTTGGCGTTGCCGGCAAAGGCATGTCTTATTGTATTGGTGAGGAGCTCGTTGATGATGATTCCAAGGGAGAATAGCGTTCTAGAGGGAAGAGCGAAATCGGC
Organism: uncultured Spirochaetaceae bacterium; assembly: GCA_964437265.1. Lineage (GTDB taxonomy): Bacteria > Spirochaetota > Spirochaetia > DSM-27196 > SLST01 > CAYTGY01. Next base: position 2,300 of record CAYTGY010000270.1, read on the forward strand.
TATTTGGGTGTCGATTGAGATGTCTGTTTCCTCGAAAAGCAGGTTACGCAAAGAATCGATAAGATCCTCTATATAGCTCTTCACCGAACCTTCTTTGTAGTCGTTCTGTATCAGGAGCTTGTCGTAGAGAACTCTCATGCTGTTTACACGAGCGAGGGCGGCCTGCAGAATAGAGCGGGCCTCATTGTTGCTCACGGATTGGATCTGCATGGAGAGAAGTGATCCAACAGCGGCGATATTGTTTTTCATCCGGTGGTGGACCTCCCGCAGAAGAAGCTCCTTCTCCGAGAGCTGCTTTCTTATATCCTCTTCCATCTGCTTGCGGGATGTGATGTTTACGAAGTTGACGACCGCCCCCTCAATTACGTTATCCATGGTGCGGTAGGGCTGGATGCGCATGGTAAACCAGTCTCCCCCGTTGTTGCGCACCTCCACCTCCTTGGGAATGAGGCTCGCGAGCACCTCCTGGATATCGGCAATCATGCGGTCGTAATTGTCGAGGTTGGAAACGATATGCCCGACGGGCCGCCCGACATCACTGCCTATCAGGTTTATTACATCGCTCGCGGCGGGGGTAAAGCGGAGGATGCGAAGCTGGTGGTCGACAAAGATGGTGGCAATGCCGGTGCCCGCGAGCAGGTTGTTCATGTCGTCGTTGGCCCGGGAGAGGTCCGCTATCTTGGTCTGCAGTTCGGTGTTGACCGTGGCGAGTTCCTCGTTGACCGACTGCAGCTCCTCCTTAGAGGTCTCCAGCTCCTCGTTGGTCGACTGGAGCTCCTCGTTCATCGACTGCATCTCTTCGTTGTAGGATTTGAGCTCCTCGTTTGCGGTCTCGAGTTCCTCGTTTGCCGTCCGCAGGTACTCCCCCTTGAGCCGTAGTTCCTTCTTGATGTCTGCTATGCTTTCGTCGTCCTCACTGCTCAGGTCGGGCGGCTCTCTTCCTGTGGCTGCTTCGGGCTTCCCCTCTTCCAATATCACCAGGTAGAGCGACGGACATGAGGTTCCATCGGAGGTATCCGCTGCCGGACAGATGCTCAGGTCTACCGGGCTGAAGTGATCGTTGGTCTTGACGAGTAAGCCGGGACGACGGATGGTCCCGCCCTCCTGCACGACCTTACGCAAGGCCATGGACAGCTCGTGACGTAGACCTTCGCGGGCCATCTTCAGGACGTTGTAGTGTCCCACTTCCCCCGTAGCAGGCTCTAGGAACATCCCCGACCGGCCGTGGAGGTAGAAGATGTCTCCATGTTCGTTCACCAGGGCGCTTGCGGGGGCAAGCTTCTCAAGGAGCGTCTTCTCGGCGATCTCGCGTAAGGGCGGTTTTTTTTCTGCCATCTCGGGGCTGCTTGTGCGCCGCGGAGCATCCTCTGCGGGAAACATGGGGGGCAGAAACGTGCCGGAGGCTTTGTAACGCGCGCGGGCGCTCTCCTTGCGTTGATAGAGCTTGGCCGTGCGGTCGAGAATGTGAAAGAGTTCGGAGTATTCGCCGATGCTCTCCGAAGTACCCAAAAAAAGCATACCCCCCGGCCGCAGGGAATAGTGGAACAGGGGGATGAGTTTCTTGTGTACCTCTCCGTTGAGATAGATCATAAGGTTGCGGCAGCTGAGGAGATCCAGATTGGAGAAGGGCGGGTCCCGGATGAGATCCTGCCTGGAAAAAACTATCACGTCCCGAATTTTCTTGTGTATGCGGTAACTCTCCGGTGCGCCCTCCGCTGTAACCGACTCCTCGGAAAAGTAGCGAAAGAGGCGCTCGGAACTCATGTCGGCGGCGATACTGGCGGGATAGATGCCGCCGCGGGCGACGGCGATACCCCGGTCGTCTATGTCGGTGGCAAGTACCTGGAGGTTGCAGTTCTCATGCAGGGTCTCCATGTACTCGTGGAGAAGGATCGCTATGGAGTAGGCCTCCTCGCCGGTGGAGCAACCGGCCGACCACACACGTACGGAATCTCCGGAACGCTTTCCGGCAAAGAGCTGCGGGATTATCGACTCCTCGAGCGCGGTAAACGCCTCGGCATCCCGGAAGAAGCTTGTCACCCCGATAAGCAGGTCCTGAAACAGTGCATCGAGTTCTTCGTTCTTCTGATGCACATACTCCTCGTACTGCTCGATCTCATCAAACTGCTGAAGGGCCATGCGACGTTTGATCCGCCGCGAGATGGTACTCGGCTTGTAGTGGGAAAAATCATGGCCGCTATGCTTTCGTAACAGCTTGATGATTGTTTCAAGGCTCTTCTCGTTCTTCTTTCTCGGGGCCTTCGCCTCGGCGGCGGTCATGCCGAAGGCGCGGGAGGTGTAGGAGATAAGCGCAGCGGCCATCTCCGCCGGGGGGAGCACAAAATCGACCATACCGGTGGCGATCGCGCTGCGGGGCATCCCGTCATATTCGGTGGATTCGGGGGACTGCACCATGATTATGCCCCCTTCTCCCTTAACAGTCCGTATGCCGTGAGCGCCGTCGCTCCCGGTCCCCGAAAGCACCACGGCTATGGCCCGCTCTCTTTGGTCCTCAGCGAGGGAGCGAAAGAAAAAGTCTATAGGAAGGCGATGGCCGCGGGGGGCTGTCGGCTCGTGTAGCTGTAAGGTGCCGCCGGTAAACGACATGTCATGACCGGGAGGAATAATGTAGGCGCTGTTCGGGTGTACCGTCATCCCGTCTTCTACCTCGTAGACCCGCATCCGCGTGTACCGCTTGATGAGGTCCGTGAGCATGCTCTTGTGGTCCGGGGCGAGGTGCTG
>CAYTGY010000271.1:0-5037 GCA_964437265.1 uncultured Spirochaetaceae bacterium
GAGGACCCGCCGTCCATCCTGTCAGAATAACGGGGCGATGCCCGCCGCGTAGAGGAGACCGCTCGCCCGGAACATTGAGTAGGGCGAGCGGATCAGGACAATCCCGTTGTCTCCGGCCAAACGGAGCATTTCCGACGGGATTGCTTTGCCGCGCACCACCAGCACTGCATCAATATCCGCTACCATGGCGGTCCGCACCGTCTGCAGCGACGCCAACCCGGTGATAAACAGCACTTCTCGATCCACACGCGCGAGCACATCGCTCATGAGATCAGCCGCAAATGCGTGCGTATAGCCCCGGTCCACGTGCTCAGCTCCGCACACAATCTCCCCGTCCACCACTCGAGCTATCTCGCCAATTGTCACCGTGCTTCGTCCCGTTGTTTCTGATGTTGGTGTTGCAACGTTGGCCTCACTCATTGTCTTCGGCCGCCCATGGAAGCACGGGACGCTCTGCCGCGTCGCTTGCTCGTGCTTGGGCGGGGTCGGCCAGACCCGCGTATTGTGCCGCAAGTTGTGGTGACCGCTCCTCAACCACGGCCAGGTACTCGCCGGCCCGGTCACGATCACCCAACTGCGCGTAGGCTTGCGCCAGCAGGAGGTTCGTCAACACTGAGCTTCGGTCGCGTATCGCCGGCTGATCCAGGATCTCAATCGCCCGTCTTGGACGCTTTTCCATGATCTCTATGTTGGCCAGATTGATGTAGCTCGCGCTATAGCCCGGATCCTCGTTGGTCGCCTCCTGGAACCGGTCACGCGCACGATCCGGCTCGCCAAAGCGTGCATGGAGTATTCCCAGCTGGTTGAGCAATCGGAGCCTGGCCCGACCGCCGCTCTGGTCCAGACCGGCAGCCAGCTCCTGTGCGGTTCGCTCATAGAGCGCGTCAACCACGTCCGCAACACTTGCGTGAAACCGCGGGTCCAGCTCTTCCGCGGATGGCGGCGGTACCGAATAGCTTGCCGGGCCGAGTGAGAGCGCCGGATAATCGGCCCGTGCGTCGCGCACCGGGATGAACTCAATCCGGCCGGCCGGGTCGTAGGAGGACACCAGTCGGGACGCCTCCGTCCATGCCGCTTGGAACCCTCGCGAGAGGATGGTGCTCTCAACCGGGAGCCACACCGTCCCGCCGTGCGTCATCGCCACCAGGTTCTGGGACTGGAACAGCCACGCGTTCTGTTCAGGCTCGCCGGTGTCGAACGCCAGGAACACATGGCCGGGACTGGTCATCACCGCGGTGGGGATGCCTGCCGCCTCATACAGCGACGCCAGCAACGCGGTGGTGTCATCACAATCACCAATGCGTGTGCGCAGCGTGTCGCGCGGAAATCGAACCGTATCAACGTGGTCGGTTGCTCCCATGATCTCTGAGAACGGTGAGTCCGGATCCTCAATGTAGTTGATGCCATAGGTGCCTAGCGCGTCAGCGATTCGCACGGCGCGGAAGATACGTTTGGAGACCGAGTACCGATCAACCGCCGGCCCCGGATTCGCCGTGCTCAGTCCGAATACCCGCACCACCTCTTCGTTGGGCATGACGAATGATGCAAGCTTCGCCGAATCATCCCACACGAGCGCGGTGTTCCGGTGCACCAGAACCGTTTCCGTTGCAGACACTTCCTCCTGGTCTCCGCGTACCGAATAGCTGACCGTCAATTGAACCTGAACCGGGAGATCCTCTTGTAGCGAGAGCACCTCTCGGTTGAACGGCACAAACAGGTCCAGCGTTACCGACTCCCCCGGTCCAAGCTCCGCAACCTCCGGCGATGGCTGGGGAAAATCGACGTAGCGCCGCATGGACACGCCGGCCGTCACCGCCTGTACCGGCTCCTCGAGCGGGTTGGTGACCGTGACCGTACCCACCGGCAGTGCATTGTAGCGCTGCATGAGCGCGGGGAAGAGGTTGGGAATCTCTATCTCCGTGACCGTGAGCGGTCTGCGCCGGCGTTCTCCGCTGGAACGATCCTCGTATGCCTCTTCCAACTGACCCAGCTCCCGCGCCGCCTCCCGGTCTCCCGGGCTTCGCGCCAATAGCTCTTCATAGAGGAGACGTGCGGCTCGGTACGGTTCCGCGGCGGTCGCAACTCCAAACTGTTCGAGCGCATCCATGGTGCGCGCATATGCCTGGCGTGACCGACGTTTGAGAAGAAGAATCTCCGCCTGTTCCAACCCCTCCTCAGCTTCACTGTTGAACGGGTCAACGCCCAGCGCCAGATCCCACGTGTACGCTGCAGCCTCCCACGCGCCCAACTCTTCCAGTAGCCGAGCACGATCGGCCAGCGCGTCCGAGTTGTCCGGAGACTCGCGGAGCCGGTCCGCCACGGCAACCAGGCGGCGGTCGGTCTCAGAGAGCCCCCGGTGGTGGGAGATCCAATCAACGTCCAGCAGCTGCACCAGCCGCTGATTCACGGTGTTGGAGAGGTAAATGGCACCGGCCTCCGGCTCAAGGGTGATGGAGAGAAACTGCTGGAGAGAGCCCAGCTCTTGCTCTACCTGCGGGTCTACCCGCCACTGTTCAACGCCGTTAGCGTCTACCTTGATCAGATGCTCGGTCGTCAGGAGAAGCACGCTGCCGTCCGGATATATGGCGAAGTTTCGCATCAGCGAGGCGTCCGCCTGCGGGAGCTGCGGGATCAGCGCGTCAATCTTGAGCCCGTCACTGTCAAAGATATCAAAGCGTCGCTGGGTGGCGTTCCAGGTCCAGAGCGTATTGTCCGGACCTGAGTCCATCATCATCACGTAGAAGTTGCTCCCCGCCTTCAAGTCCACTGTCTTCCGGCCGTCGCTGTCAAAGCGGTAGAATTGCTGGTCCTGGGTGACCGCGAAGAGGGTGCCGTCCGCGAGCACAGCCATTGCTATGAGCGCGGAGCCGGTGCGCAGCCGCACCGGGCGCGGCAGTGACGGGACAAACCGGTACACGTCCGCGGCGGACCCGCTTGCCGTGTACACCGAGCCGGCCGGCGTGACGTCCATGTAGTATGCCCACGAATAGCCGTCGACCGCCCCCACGCCTACCTTGCTGACCTCGCGGAAGTACCGGTCCAGCTCAACCACCAGGCTCTGTCCGGCAACCATCACCGTGCCGGAACCGCTTGATCTGACCGTTGCCGGATACACCGTCATGCTGTACGGAAGATCATCAGTTGCCAGGAACTTCATGTTCCAGTCCAGCACGTACCGCGCCGGCGGAGCGTCTCCTGACCGCGCGGTGCCTGAGAGTTGGCCGTACAGATAGCGCAGCGTCGCCGCCACATCTCGGTACGTGTTCGGACCCCAGATACCCAGCATGGGAAACTGATCTGAGCTCCCGCCGCCGCTCATCATGATCATGAGCATCTGATTGTCCGGAACGTCGGCGGCCATGATGGAGACCGTATATGAGGGAGCGCGGATCGACCGCCGCTCGGAGAAGCCCTGGTACCCAACCGAGATACCCAGATCGTCGCTCACAAGCGTCGCGGCGCGCATCAGCTGCTCATCCAGGTAGGACTGGAGATCGCCCCCCCCTGGAGAGGCGGTAGGCGTGGTAATCAAGATACCGTCGGCCAATAGCGGAGTGGTCGCCGTGGCGGTGAGCAGGCATACAGCCGCCACCACCAGATTTGTGCGCACCGTGCGCGGGGGCTGGGTATTCATGAAAAAAAAGGTAGCACAAGTGGCCCTCAAGGGCCACTTGGCGTAGGTGGCGGGGTGCTGCGATTTTCGGCTGCCGGCGGTCAAAATGCCGTTTCCACAATTCCGGCAGCAGTCCTAATCTCGAGAGGTAGTGCGCCGTCTTGAAATAATCGGCGAGGGCGCGAAGAGCGAGCCGCTTCTCTATCTGAGCCTCTGCCTGAAGCAGCACCGCGACTGGCTGTCGTGGATACGGTTCTTTCTCTGGGGAGTCCGAGAAACGTCGACGTCGGCTACCGATACTGCCCGACGTATCATGGCGCTGTTCGCCGCGGTGCAGGCGGCGTTGACGGTTCTTAGTGACCTGGGCCTCCATACGGAGGTCACAGGCAAGCAGCGCGGGGGCATAGTATCGATCCGGCCAACCGCGCCGTATTCGACTTACCTCTTGCTCATCGCGCCCTGCTCAACCGGGTGGCCCCCGGTTCAGAACGCGCGGATGGGGCGGACTCGGTTCTCGTGCATCTTCTGTCCGGAAATCTGGCCGGCGGTATCCAGGTTCCGAATCATCGCCCTGTCTGGATTACGCTCCGTAGATGTCCAGTAGCCTTCCCGCGCAAGGTCGCCCATCTCACCACGGAAGAGGCACTCGTACATCTCATCGATTTCGCCGAGTGAGGGCAGGAACCAGTCGCTGTATCCGTTGATCTCCGTCTCAGCGACCACCTTCGCCGCATACTCGCCGGACTGCTGCGCGATCAGGGCGGTGTTCTCCCTGCCCGTGCCGATCGCCGAGCCCGACGCCCCTACCTCAACGCCCATCTCTCCCCAGGAGACGACGGGGTCGTCACCACCGTCGAACCAGCCGGCCGGTGCGGCCTCCAGATAGGTCCAGCTGTGCGCGCTGCTTCGATCGACGTAGAAGACGATTCCCCCTGCGGGTCCGACGTCGCCCGGCGAATACTCCACCACGGCAGACGCCTCCTGCCGAGGTTCTGGTGCCCCGGCACATCCCGCAATCAGGACAACCACCAGACCGGTCACGAGCGCTATCGTACTCCTAATTCGTCTCATCTTCATGCAAATGCCCCCCTGTTGGTTCGAGATATGAGTCGCTATCGTCATACGAGCCATAGACCAGATTATGGGGCATGCCGTCTCGATTCTCAAGGACAATTGATCGACCCCGGCCTTCACAGAGCCCGCACACGAAGCTCAACCGCGTACTCTACGCACGAGCTTGATTCCTTCGTCAACCATCAACACGATCACGCTCACGCCAAGAACCCGAAGCCAATCGGTCAGGGACAGACCGACGGTACCGAGCAGGTTCTGCCCGACTGCCGTGTGGACGGCCAGAAGCTGCAGTCCGATCGCCACGGCGACCCCGGCGTTGAGCCATCGGTTCCGGAAGAACCCGATGGAAA
>CAYTGY010000272.1:0-5025 GCA_964437265.1 uncultured Spirochaetaceae bacterium
ATGGCGATGATCAGACCCCGCACGCCAATTCGCTCCTGAAAGGATCCGCATGAGCCAATCCGAATCAACGTCTTCACGCCATAGTCATGAATCAACTCGTGAGCGTAGATCGATATGGACGGGATACCCATCCCCGAGCCCTGAACGCTGATCCGCCGTCCGCGATACGTCCCGGTGTAGCCCAACATGCCGCGGACGTGGTTTACACAGAGCGGATTCTCCAGAAAGTGTGTTGCCGCAAACTCGGCGCGCAGCGGGTCCCCTGGCAACAGAACAATGTCAGCATAGTCACCGGGTTTCGCCTCAAGATGCACACTCATCAGTTGCCTCCCCCACAACAGTACCACAGCGGAAGTCGTTTACGAAGCCGGGGGAGTCAATTACTATGGTGCTGCACCATGAGCACCAGACGACTCAACGTGGCCATCCTCTTTGGCGGGCGGTCCGCAGAGCATGAGATCAGCATCCGCTCCGCGCGCACGGTAGTGGAGGCTCTGGACCCGCGGAACTACACCCCCATCCTGATTGGGATTGACCGACGCGGGCATTGGTTCCAGCAACACGACGCCCGGGCCCTGCTGGAGCAGCCGACCTCGCTTGATCAGGTGGCGGGCACCGCCCCGCGAGTAGGCCTCATCGCCGGGGAGCAGGGCGCGCAGTTGGTGCGGGGTGACGCGGCAGCCACCGCCGGCATCGCGGCGGAGATTGATGTGGTGTTTCCGGTTCTCCACGGCCCGTATGGAGAGGACGGGACGGTTCAGGGACTGGCCAAGCTTGCCGGTGTTCCTTGTGTGGGGGCCGGGGTCCTGGGTTCCGCGGTGGGGATGGATAAGGACGTCATGAAGCGGCTGCTGCGTGACGCCGGGATTCCCATTGCCCCGTTTGTGACCGTGACCAAACGGACCGCTGGCGACGTTGAGCGATTGGCGGCGGAGTTGGGTCTTCCGCTCTACGTCAAGCCTGCAAACCTTGGGTCGTCGGTGGGGATCACACGCGTCGCGGAGCTCACAACTCTCCGCGCAGCGGTAGACCACGCGCTCACCTATGACCGGAAGGCGATTATTGAGTCGGCGGTGGTGGGCCGCGAAATGGAGTGCTCAGTGCTGGGCAACGACGAGCCTGTCGCATCCGTGGTGGGTGAGGTGATCACATCCGAGGGGTTCTACTCGTACGCCTCCAAGTACCTGGATGAGAGCGGCACGGAGCTGGTGATCCCGGCGAAGGTGACCGCCGCGGAGCTCGCGGAAATCCAGGACGTGGCGATTCGGACCTTCACCACGCTTGAGTGCGCCGGGATGGCGCGGGTTGACGGGTTTCTCACCGGGAACGGCTCGTTCGTGGTGAATGAGATCAACACCATCCCCGGGTTCACCTCCATCAGCATGTATCCCAAGCTGTTCGAGCTCTCAGGCGTCTCCTACCGGGAGCTGGTGGATACGCTCATCCAGTTGGCTATTGAACGCTACCGGGAGGAGCAGTCGTTAGTGCTCCTCCCTGAAGCGTTGGTCACACCACCACAGACCGGATGAGCGCCTCCGCCACCCATTGGTGTGCGGGAGGAGATGCCGCCGCGGCCTGGTGCAGCTCCGCGCGACGAAGACGCACCCCCACCACGTGCGCGGCAACTGGACCGGCATCAGCGCCGTCAATCTGTACCGTCTGAATACGCCCGCCGCGGACGGTGACTAGGAGCGTGCGCCCACCGTGGGCCACGGACACCGCAAACGGCGGGGTATGCCCAAAGACCCATTCCCAGTCACGCCGCTGCGCCGCACACTCCCGAACCGCGGGCCGCGCCTTCACCCAGGCCGGCGTCAGCGCTACCTCAGGAGTCAGGCTGCCGGCCGGGGCCACGCCTGCCGCCCCCGCGTGCATCCGGTACTGCCGGCTAATCGCGGTCCAGAGGCGTTGCACACTGACGTCGGGGGCGGTCGAGCGCAGGTTCATCACCCCAGACCGGACGCTCGCAATGCCACGGGAGGAGATTCCTGCCGGCCGCGGAGCGTGGAGATATCGCTGGAGCCGGCCTAGATCGGCATTGACCAGGAAGGTGCCATGGTGCAGCGAGCTGCCGTTGGCGTGGCGGAACGCCGTGCCTGAACACTTGCGTCCGTGCACCCAGAGGTCGTGCCGCTCCCCCAGCTCGGCGTGAATCCCCAGCTCCGCCAGCGCGTCGGTAAGCACGGCGAACTGGAGGTCCAGGTCGTAGCACTCCTGGTGGGCCATGAAACAGTAGTTGGTGTTGCCGTGATCGTGGTAGACGGTGCCGCCGCCTGAGATGCGACGCAGAAGCGGTACGCCGTCCGCGGCCAGCGCGGTTAGGTCGCACTCCAGCCACGGGTTCTGATGCCTGCCGAGCACCACGCACGGATCATTGCTGTACAGGAACAGGATGCGCTCACGCTGCCTGAGCGTCACGAACAGGTGCTCCTCAATGGCCAAGTTGAGCGCGGGATCCGTGAGCGCGGAGTGGTAGATGGTCACTGCGCCGGTTCTATCCACAGCTCCGCGTGAAGCCCGTAATGATCTGAAAGATGCACGCCGTAGGTGGGGGTGTGGAATACCACCCGTGCCTTCCGCGGGGTGATCCCGGCTCCTCGGATGAAGATGTAGTCAATGCGCCGCCGCTCGCCGCCGGCGGCCGTCTCCGGGTGATGCGCGCGGATGTTGGTGTTCGTTTGCGGGTCGTAGGTGAATCCGGTGCCGGTACCCACCATCTCAAAGACATCAACAAACCCCGCCTCACGGAGCATGGCAATTTCATCCGAATCAGGAGCGGCGGAGAAGCTGCCCATCAGGATGACCGGCGACTCGCCGGCCTGCTCGTTGATAAAGGTAAGCGTGCGGCGCGCCTCCCCTCGGCGAAGTTCGCTGCCGCGCACCGCTGCGGAGACGGTACCCAGGAATGCGTCCGCCGGGAGCTCGTCGCGATCGTACCGCGCCACCAGTTCGTTGAGCCGCTCGCTACCGGCCGCCGGCGCCTCAGTCCACCGGGTAGTGAAGACATAGACCGTTCGCCCGCCCACGGTTACCGTCCCTCCGTACACCTGACTTGCGGAGCGGAGCTGGAAGGCAAAGAGATTGCCGGCGCCGCCGCCGGTCAGCTGGGTCCGCAGAGGAGCGGCAAGCGCCAGCTCCTGCTGCGCCAATACAACAGCGCCCTCGCGGAGGTTGGTGGGCAACCCCACCGGCCCAATCCGCACGCCGGCCTGGCGTACGTGATGGAGATAGTCGTAGCTGAGCTCCTGCGCCAACCGCTCCGCGTACCGAGGCAGCGGATTCGCCTCTTGGACGGCAACAAGATCCGGGGAGAGCTCGCGGAGCTCTGAGACCAACAGGTCAAAGCGGAACTCGCGTTCGGCTGCGGTTTCATACTCACGTACGTGAAATACGCCGCCGTCTGCCAGGCCTGACCAGGCATTGATGGAGACCACGGAGACGACTTCGGGGAAGACCGGCACCACTGCCAGGCACAGGACCGCGGTCCACAGCACACCACAGGCGACGATTCGTTTCATGCAATCATTGTACGAGTGACCCGCCCGCCCCACAAGTCCACACCGGCGCTTCAACGCAGGCCCGTTGACAGGCCGGGCCGCCTGCGGGTATGTAGCGACATGGCCAACCACATGGTGGCATTTCTGGGCAATCCGGGGACCGACTACCGCACAACACGGCATAACGCGGCGTGGCGGGTGCTGGAGAGCCCGGTGATCTCCCAGCTCGTTCCCGGCTGGGGAGAGAAGTTCACGGCGCAGTTCGCAACGGTCACGCTGGACACCGGGGTATCGGCGATCTTGTTGAGGCCCCGGACCTTCATGAATCGGGTAGGCGAGAGCGTGGGGCGAGCCATGGCGTATTTCAAGCTCTCGCCGGCGCAACTCACGGTGGTCCATGACGACACGGAGACGCCGTTTGGATCATGGAAACACCGGCGGGGAGGCGGCCTTGCCGGCCACAACGGCCTGCGCTCGGTAGCTCAGGCGGTGGGGTCCAACGAGTTCGGCCGGTTTGTGATTGGGATTGGGAGGCCCGCGTACGGGGCGCTTCGCGGACACGTCCTTGGCCGCTTCACCGCGGCGGAGGACGCGGTCCTTGAGCAGAACCTGGACGCCATGGCCCGCGATCTGCTGGAAGCAATCGCTTCGCGGTAAACCGGTCGCTCACAGACCCCTAACACGGAGACCGTACGGTCTGTCCGTAGTTCAAGGAGAGCCCTATGAGCGCCCACCACAATCTGCAACGCGGCGTGTTGACACAGTGTACACGACAGCAAGCACGCAGCCAGGCGATTGGACAGATTGCGTCGGGCTACTACTACGTAGACCATGACCAACGCATTGAAGAGATTGCCGCCGAGTTGACCCGCCATGAGGAGGTGGTCGCCGTGGGAGTCGTCGCGTTAGGAGAACGGATCGCCGGAACCCTGGTTCGTCGCGACTTCTTCAACCTCCTTGGCCGTCCCTACGGCCGTGACGTGTTACGGAATCTGCCGGTACGCGAGGTCATGGCAAGCGGACCAATCATCAACTACGACGCGAACCTCTTCACCATCGCGGAGCAACTCAAGGAGTATCTGCAATCTGCTGAGATCTCATACTTCCCCTTGGCCGACGATGAGGGCCGGTTCCGCGGCGTTTTCTCAACACACGACCTGCTGCTCCACCTTTCAAATATGACACAAGCGGATATCGCACTTGCCCGCAAGCTTCAGTCGCGTCTGGTCCGCGAGCGAGAACTGGTGGTGGGTTCCACGTTCGAGTTCACCAGCCACTCCAGCACCGCCAAAGGGGTGGGAGGAGACTTCTGCACCATCATCAATCACGGCGACGGTCGCTGGTTTCTCTCTGTCTGCGACGTTTCCGGCAAAGGCGTGTCCGCCTCCATTGTCACCTCCGTCATGTGGGGCATGTCGAGTATCTACGACTTCTCAGCCGGCATCCAGCCGTTCATCTCCAAACTCAACGACTACATCCTGCGTACCTTCGAGTCGGAGCGGTTTGTCACCGGCCTTTTCGTGGAAAT
>CAYTGY010000273.1:0-5017 GCA_964437265.1 uncultured Spirochaetaceae bacterium
CAGGCAATACGCCGGCCCTGCGCAGCACGGTTGACGGGTCACACAGACGCCGCAGGCGTCTGCCAAGCGCGATCAGGACCACGCCTAACCGGTCCAGCTTCTGAGACGACGCCAACAAACAGTTGCGATATACCCGGTTTGTTGCATACATTTTTCCGTTGCCATGCGGCTGCGCCGTTGATAGGCTGCTGCTCACCATTATGCAGAGCCGCGTAGCTGTCATCCGTTGTGCTTCCTACCAGTCCGCTGTTGTGACTGCCGCCGTTTCCCGCGCCGTTGAGCTTCTAGGCGGGATCCGCCGCTTCGTCAACCCCGCCGAGCGCGTGCTCGTCAAACCGAACATCCTCTCCGGCGAGCCGCCTGAGCGCGCCGCCACCACCCATCCTTCGGTTGTGGGCGCGGTTACCGCGTTGCTCCGGCGTGCTGGAGCGGAGGTCGCCGTTGGTGACTCCCCCGGGATTGGTAGCCCCAAGGGGGCAATACGGCGATCAGGAATCCAAGACGCGATTGAACGAACCGGTGCCACCGTCGCTCCGTTTGATGCCGCTGAGCACGCCGATTTTGTGCGCGGCGACCGGCAACGGCGGTTCATGCTGGTATCCGATGCACGCCGTGCCGACGCCATTGTCAGTGTGGCCAAGCTCAAGACCCATGCACTGGAGCGGCTCACCGGGGCGGTGAAAAATCAGCTGGGTTGCGTCTATGGTCTGCACAAGGCGCGCCTGCACATGGAGATCCCCGACCCGCTGGAGTTTGCCCAGGCGCTGGTGGATCTCACCGAGCTTCTTGCCCCACGGCTGTACGTGATGGACGCGATTGACGGAATGGAGGGCAACGGCCCGCGGTCGGGTGATCCGCGCGCCATCGGCGCGATCATCGCAAGCACCGACCCGGTGGCGGTAGACGCGACCGCTTCTCAGCTGATTGGGCTGGACCCGTCGTTTGTTCCCACCACCATCGCCGGTGCGGATGCCGGTCTGGGAACCTACCGCGAGGATGAGATCACGTACGTTGGTGACGGAGTGGGCGCGCTGATCCAGGACGATTTCCGCGTTGTTCGGGCGCCGGTGCGCTCAGGACGACTGGTGACGCACTCCACGATTGTGAAGCAACTGTTTACAACTCGGCCCAAGATAGACCCCGAGCTATGCGTCCGCTGCGGCTTGTGCGTAGCAGCGTGTCCGGTACCCGGCAAGGCGGTTGATTTCCCGGGTGGCGACCGGAAGCGGACGCCACGGTACGACTACCGCGCGTGCATCCGGTGTTTCTGTTGTCAGGAGATCTGCCCGCACGGCGCCATTGGCGTGGCCGTCCCACTGCTTGCGCGGCTGGGCAGGAAGTGTGGGTGAGGCTCGGCCGCCCAAGAGGCTGCCGCCCGACGGGCGGGCGGCGAAGCGTTGTGGTGCACTGAGCCGGGGAATACTACCGGTCTGTTGCGAGAGATGCCAGCCAGTTCTCAAACCCACGCAGGTAGGCGTAGCTACCGGTATCCGAGGGTGCAAGGTATGCGTACGGATCATCGTCGTAGCCGTCCATGTATCCGTAGGGACCCGTGTCACCGGTTGGGCCGTCCATGTAGCCGTAGCCAAGCGCAACATCATCCGGAGGCACGTCCATCACGCTCCAGCGGTAACGTGCGCCGCTCCGGCCATCAAGCACCAGCTCCTCAGAGACTTCGCTCAAGGTCCCGTTGATGTCCAGATACGCGCTGAGGGTGACCGTTCCCGCCGGTGCTTCAATGGTGACCTCAGACCCGGATGCCACCAGCACGTCCAACGGCCTGCTCTCTCCCGTGGCGGTTCTAACGGTCAGCGCCGTTATCTCATATGGAGTGTCGTTGGACACGGTAAGCTCAACCGTCTCCGGGACTACCTCCGGTTCGGTGGTGACGTCGCCGGACTCCGGCCGATTGTCCACCACGGCAATTGCCGACTGAAGCATGCTGGGTGAGAGACACGCGGTCAGACTCAGCATGACAATAATCGGCACAATCCACAATACTCGCTTCATTGGATTTCATCTCCTTTACCAAGCACCTGCTAGGGAAAGCCTGTCCTATGCGCTCTACAATAGCGTTGACCTCTCCGCGGGTCAACTCGCGCCCGGTAGACCGATTCGACGTTGGTGCCGTGTTTGTCAACGGTGGTTTTTTGGCCCATACTTTGGGCAGCAGGACGGACGGATGACCCCAGATACCGGAACAACATTGGCGCAGATTGTGGAGCGTGAGGGCGGTCTGCCGCTGGATATCGCACTCGTGGTGGGATGGCGTGTGGCCGTTCTGGTTGCGCAGGTGCATCAGCACGGCCGGAGCGCGGGAACGCTACGTCCGGATGAGATACGGGTACGTGCCGATGGACGGGTGACGCTTACCGGAACCTCAGACACCCCGCCGACACTCGCTGCCGAGCTATCCAGAATCGGAGAGCTGGTGAGCTGTGTCTGCGCACAACCGCTTCCGTACGGGCTACGACGGCTCGCGTCGCATACGGGAGCCCGCTGGTACTCGGGCGCACGCCACGTTGCGGGTGCAATTCGCCGCCGGCTTGCCACCGCGGACATCACCGGGCTCGAGCGCATGCTGGGCTCTTGCGCAACCGGGATCTCGCTACCGGCCCCGCGGGTCCGCAAGCGCCCGGTGTTCTCCACCGTAGCCACCGTGGTCTCACTTGTGGTTCTGCTGATCTCCGCCGGGGCCGGCGTGGTCTACTACTCCGGAGCGCATAACGCCCTGCTGATGCCAACCACCGTCGGTTCGCTCCGTTTGGACGTTACGGTCTCCGGCCGCATTGATTCTGACGGGGTGACCGCAGCCGTGCAGATGCTTGGCTCAACGGAGGAGGACGGCCGTCCGGCCGTGTCCCTACCGCTGCGCCCGGAGCGTGAGCATGACACGCGCTTGACGCGTTCCTTCACCACCGGAGTCCGCTACCTGCCCGCGGGCCTCTACCGGCTTCGGTTGCGCACCGCCGGTGCGAGCGCACACCAGACGTTTCTGCTCGGTCCCATCGCAGACCGCGATGGTCCTACGGTCATTTCAATTGAGCTGGACTATCTTCCGGCACCGACGACAGCCGTGCGCATAAGCGCGAGTGACGCGCTTGACGATTCGCCACTCGAGCCCGCCATCTACGTTGCGCGGAACCTGCCCACCGGCGAGTGGAGCACCTATGAGCGTGTGCCGAACGCTGCTATTGACGTAGACGCAGACCAGGATATCCGGTTCCTGATCCAGGCCGACGGGTACTATACCCAACGCGTCACGTTGCCCGAACCACCGCGACCTGCGTCGTTTGTGATCCGCGCGTCAATGGTACCTGAGCCCGCTACGGTTGTGATCACCTCAGAGGTAGCCGGCGTACGGCTGATGCTGGACGGCGAGCCGTATTATCTGCAGGGTGGCCCGGCGCCCACCCCGGCGCGCCTTCCGACGCTGGGAGTGGGTGAGACCAGCCTAACTCTAGCGCCGGGCACCTATGAGCTCACCGCGGGAGTCACCGGCGCCGGGTCCACCACCGCACCGCTGCGCCTGGCGGGCGGCGCCACGGTGCAGGCCCGAGTGGTCCAAGACGGAAGCGATATTGGACTCATAATTGGGGGAGGGCGGTAGATGAGGCGCCACCTGCGCTCCGCCGTGGCCGTCTCTATTGGCGCGGCAGCCGGACTGGCAGCTTGGGCGACACTTGCGACCATTGGCCCATGGGTGCGTCGCTTGCCGGATCTGCTGTTGCAGAATGCCGCGGCCGGTGCCGCGCTGGGAGGAGCGTTCGGTTTGGTCACCGGCGCTGTTGACAACGTGAGTGAAGGCGCTCCTCGTGCCGGCTGGTCCGGCGCGACCGCCGGCCTTGCCGGCGGGTTGGCCTCCGGAGCCGTGGGCGGCGTCCTGGGTGTACAGGCGTTCTCCGTTGCTGGGAGGTGGCTTTCCATCTTTGTCCTGCTTCTGGCCATTGGGGCTGCTCTGGGCGCAGAGGAAGCCGTCCGAGTCCGCTCCGTGCGCAGGACGGCCGCAGGCGCACTTGGCGGCGTGCTCGCGGCCGCAATTGGCGCCACGGTGTTCTGGATCACGCCGGCAGCCGGCCCTGGTGTTGCCGGTAGCCTTGCCGCCTACGGGGTTGCTTTTGGTCTAGCAACCAGCGTTCTCGAGCGCCGGACCGTGTGGGGTACCCTCCGGCCACTGGACAACGCCGGCGCGGATGTGCTTCTCTGCGGCAGACAATTCGTGCACCCCGGTGAGATCCCGCTTCGGATCTGGAGGATTGGGACGGTCTACGCGATTGCCCGGACGTCCGCGGATTCTCCCCTGCTTCTCAACGGCCGGGAGGTGAGCGAAGCCGTGATCTCCCACGGTGATACCATCTGGAGCGGCAACGCTTCATACCGGTTCTCCGTAGGTCCGCCAAGATGAGCCGCGGAAGAGGCGCCTGGTTGCTTCTACTACTCACCGCCATTGCCGTCGTGACCGCACACGCACAAGCTCAGCCGTCGGTAGTGCAGGTAGACGTTGGGCGGTATGCCGCCACCGGGATTGTCCGGTTATATGTAGACACGGCGGCCGTGGATGCTGACCGGATTAGCCCCGCGGACGTTCGTGTGGCAGAGGTGCTCACCGTGCAAGATACGGGTCTGCGTGAATCACGTCCGGTAGAGGTTCTCACCGTTCAGCCACGAACCGGTTCCGCCTCATGGTTTTTTGTGATTGGGCCGGATGCCGGCCACGCAGACCTCCGCGAGTTGACGGCGTTCGTCCACGATCTCCGCCCGCCCCACAGCCGCGTGGGCGTATCCACCATTGACGGCGAGTACCGGCTTGTGCTGCCGCTCTCCTCAGGCCGCGGCCGGATCCATGATACCGTAGAGGAACTCGCGCTTCCTGCGCGGGACGGAACCGCGTCTGCCGCGGAATCCCTGGCTCGTGACGCTACCCGCGGTTCCGGACGACACTACCTGGTAGCGGTGGGGGCAGATGCGCGTCCACTCGAGCACGATCATGGGTACACCGTTGTGCCCTCGCTTGCGG
>CAYTGY010000274.1:0-4993 GCA_964437265.1 uncultured Spirochaetaceae bacterium
GCTACGGGTTGAGCCTCTTCGATCAGGTAGCCGGTTCTGATGCAGACGTCCAAGAGATGGTTGCTGATGTACTCGAACGACTCGCGAGAGCCGTACTCCTGCGTGCTGGTGATGCGGGTCTCGTACCCGCCGTCCACCTCGTTGAGGAGCTCGATGTGAGTAACCGTCCCTGGAACACCTTTCACTCGGTAGGTGCGGCCGGTCTGTGTCTCCATATCCCAACTATCGGCAGGCGCGGCGCGGTCTCTTAGCGGAACCATGGGCGTCCACCGTAGACGTCGCGGAGAGCTGCCTGCTACACTCGCCGCATATCTCATGGATGACGTGATTCGTGGCGCCGCAGACGCCCAGTTCCGGCTTGTCTTTCCGTCTGAGGTCGCCGCTGCGTGGTGGCGCCGGGAGGCGGTCATCAGGCGTGGACGCCCCGTGTGGGAACAGCAGTTCGCCTCTTGGGACCGATTCAAGGAGCAGGCGTTCTCCATCCGCTCGGAGCTCATCCCCTGCAACGCCGCCATCCGTCGCGCTTTTGCGGAAGCCGCGCTTGCGGAGAACGCCGCCGAGCCGTTCTTGCGCCGGCTGGTGCCGCCGGCCACGGCCGCTCAGACGGCGGCCGCTCAGACGGCGTTTGTCCCGCTGGTTGTTCGCGCGCTTCCCGGTCTGGCGCGGTTTCTTGATCTGCCGGACAGAGTGCGCCGGAGCTTGCCTGAAGCGCTCACCCAGGACGTCACTGAGCTCAATCACCGGTACCGCCGGTTTCTTGATCGCCACGGTCTCTACGAGACCGGTGATGTGGCGCGCACGGCGGAACTGCAAACCCACGAACGCTGGCTCCTAGTGAGCCCGGAGCTGGCTGACGATTACCCGGAGTTCGCCGCTCGCCTCTCACACCTGGAGCGCGTAACTTCGTCGCAGCCGGCGGCGGGATCGTCGGCGGCAGGATCGCCGAGCTCGCCGCGGCTCCACCGCTTTGCCACGTACCCGGAGGAGCTTCGCTGGGTCCTTGCGCAGATCGGCTTGCTCCTGGACGCCGGCACGGATCCGGAATCGATCGCGGTCACCGTTGGAGAGCTCTCTGCAGCACGCGAACGGGTGCTTGAGGAGGCGCAGCGATACGAGGTGCCGCTTCGCCTTCGCGAGGGCGTGCCGCTGGCGGAAACCGCGCCTGGGCGTCTGTTCAGCGCGCTCGGTGCGTTGAGCGAGCGGGACCACAGCATAGACGCCGTGAAGGCGCTCCTGCTGGAACCAGGCGTCCCCTGGTTGGACGCGGCCGCCAATCGCCGGATTGTGGCACGGCTAATCGCCGACGGACGTCTCTCCGGTTTCCGTATTCCCAGTGCGCCCATTGTCCGGGCGATCACCTCGCTCACCCGCGCGGCCACGTTCCGCGAGCTCCGAAGCGGCATCTACCGGTTTCTCACTGCGTTCGTGGATCCGGACGGTTGGGCCGAGTCCTCGGCAGCGGTGGTGCAGCGTTGCGTTGAGGAGCTCAACGGGCTGATCCAGGTGGAGGAGTCGGTGGGGATATCCGTGGCGAATCCCTACCGCTTCTGGATTGATCAGCTTGCCACGGCACGGTACGCGCCGCGGCATCGTGGCGAAGGTGTGTCCGTCTACCCATACCGGGTCTCCGCCCTCATTTACCCCAAGCACCACTTTGTGATGGGCGCTACCGCGCGGGCGACGGCGGTGCGGCGGGCACCGTTCCCCTGGCTCACCGACCCGGAGATCATGAGTGCGCCCGAGCTTCTGAGTGAGCGGGACCTGAGCGTGGAGCTGATGCAGGCGTACACCGGCTCAGGGGCCACGGTGACGGTCACCTGGAGCGACGCAAGCGTCCACGGACCGGCGCTGCCCCCGGCATGGCTGGTCGCTTCAGGCGCGTCGGTCGGTGTCCGCGAGCCGGAGGCGGCCGCGGACCCGTATCAGGAGGAGCGCGAGCAGATCCTGTCGCTTGCGGAAGGTGGTCCGGTGTTCCCGTTGCAGCAAGACGGGAGCGCTGAGCTTGCGCGCACCTATCCCGCCCGGGCCTCAGGTCTTATGGAGGCTGCTCTCACGGATTCGGACGCAGCAGCGGCACTCCGGCGGCGGCTGACGGACACCGAGCATCCGGACGTGTTCCGCCTCTCCGCCTCACACGTGAGCGCGTTTGCCAACTGCCCGTTCTCATTTGCGCTCAGCTACGGACTGGGTGTTCGGGAGACCGACTATGAGATCGATCCGGACAATGCGCGTCAGATCGGTGAGCTGTATCACCGGGCGCTGGAGCGATACTACCGCGAGCTCCAGACCGACGGCCTGTCCATCACCGAGGAGCCGGCGGCAGACGCGCAACAGCGCCTGCGCCGTCACGCGGACGCGGTGTTCGCGGCGCCCGGCGCCGCCGGGATGCTCAGCGACGGCGTGCTCTATGCCCGGCGGCAACTCTTTGACCGGATTGCAGAGTGGGTGGTGGCCACCGACCGCGAGCATTTCCGCGACCACCGGCCGCTGCTGGTAGAGGGGTGGCGCGCACGTACCGATGTTGGCGGCGAAGGCGCGAACGAAACGCCGTTGGTGCTCTTTGGGCGAGTTGATCGCGTGACCGAAGCTCCCGACCGGATGGTTGCGATCATCGACTACAAGAAGGGTAATCTGCCCACCCACGTGGAGGTAACGGCGGGCAGTGACACGGCGGTAGACCCGGACACCGATCCGGCAGGACAACTCGCCGCGCTCACCCAGCCGCAGCTGCCGTTCTACGCGCTGCTGTTGCGCGGGGCAGGGAGATTGGTGGGGACGCTTGGCTACTACAGTCTGGAGCACGGTACGTATGGCGCGGTGGCGGACCCGCGCGCCGCAAGACCGTGGATGAGCGGCGAGCGGCTGGAACAGGTCCTGGCCCTCACCGAGCGTCTGATAGCAAACGTCGCAGCGCGGATCCGTGCCGGCGATTACACCGCCGCGGCCATCGAGTGCGAGCGGTGCGCGTTCCGGCCGGTGTGCCGAACGCGGTTTGTGGTGAGGTAGCCGCGTGCACCTGGACGCTGAGCAACAGAAGGCCGTTCTGATCACGGAGAACGCCGTGGTAGAGGCCGGCGCCGGCTCAGGCAAGACCTCCGTTCTAACCCAACGCTACCTGCGTCTCGTGATCCAGGAGCGGATGCCGGTAGGCGCGGTGCTCGCGTTGACATTCACCCGCAAGGCGGCGGCGGAGATGTACCAACGGATCTATCAGGCGCTGGGCGCCCAAGCGGAGGACCCGTTCGTCGCTGAGCAGCTCAGTCGCTTTGACACCGCGCAGATCTCCACGCTGGACAGCTTCTGCGCCCAGATTGCGCGCAACGGATGCGCCGCCTACGGCGTTCCGCCCACGTTCACCACCGACGAGCGCGCGCTCGCCGAGCTGTGTGATCGACAGGCGCTCGCCTTCCTGCTACAGCATCAGCGGAGCCCCGGCATGCAGGCGCTCATCCAGACCGCCGGGTTCGCCGGCGTGTGGAAGTCCGCACTGAGCCGCATTGCCATGAACGAACTTCTGGTTGCCCGGCCACCCGACTTTGGGGAGACCGAACGTATCCAGCGTGAGTTTCTCTACCGGGAGCTCTCCGCCACGCTCAACCGTGTGCAGGCCGCGTGCGCGGCCATTGGCGCAACTGACCCGGGCGCCGGAAGGTGCATTGCCGCGGGCCAGGCGCTTCTGGCGGAGAACCCGCCGCCGCCCGCCCCGGCCGCGCCGGATGGGCCGCCGGCACTTGAAACGCTTATTGC
This sequence comes from uncultured Spirochaetaceae bacterium, assembly GCA_964437265.1. Taxonomy (GTDB): domain Bacteria; phylum Spirochaetota; class Spirochaetia; order DSM-27196; family SLST01; genus CAYTGY01. Next base: position 3,748 of record CAYTGY010000274.1, read on the forward strand.
GTGGAGCGGCGTGCCCAAGCGATTGAGCAAGTCCTGCGGCTCATCCAAAGATGATCAGGTCCTCACCTACAAGGAGCTGGTGGACGAGCTCCGCGGGCTGGCTGACCCGCTTGTGGCAATATGTACTACACTGCTTGCGTGGCCCACCACCCAAGAGCTCTTTGGCTTGATGGAGTCGTTCTCCGTGCAGGTGCTGGAGCAGAAGCGCTCCGCCGGACTGCTCTCCTACCAGGATGTGGTGGTGATGGCGGTGGAGATCCTGTCCACAAACACCGCGCTTCGCGAGTACTACCGGGAGCGCTTCAGCGCCGTCATGATTGACGAGTTCCAGGACAACAACGAGCTTCAGAAGGAGCTCCTCTTTCTGCTCGCCGGCGGAGACGCAGCCACCCCGCCGGCGGCCGGACGGCTCTTCTTTGTTGGCGATGAGAAGCAGTCGATCTACCGGTTCCGGGGCGCCGATGTCCGCGTGCTCAAGCGGCTCTCCGCTGAGCTTGCCGGCGGCAGGTCCTCCGTCCGTCTGTTGCACAACTACCGGTCTGAGCCCGGCCTGGTTCGCTTCTTCAACGAGCTCTTTTCACGCGTCATGAGTAATGAGGGCCGTGAGGACGAGGCGCGCTTTGCGCCGCTGGAGAGTCGCGCCGCTACCGAGGGGGTCCACGCCTCCGCACAGCTGTGGTGGGTTGAGCCGCAGCCAAAGGGATCCTATGAGCCGCTCACGCTCCTGACCCCCGACGAATCCGAGGCGTATCATCTGGCGAACGCGATCCGGCAGGCGGTGGAGAACACGTCGCTCATGGTTGCGGAGGATGGGCGCGCGCGGCCGGCGGAGTATCACGATGTCGCAATCCTCTTCCGCAGCAGCAGTAACCAGATCACGTACGAGCGGATGCTTCGTCACCACGGTGTTCCGTATCAATCGGAGAGCGTACGGACGCTCTTCCTTGACGCCCCGGCGAGCGACATCTACGCGGCGCTGCAACTCCTGGTCTACCCTGAGGACCGCGTTGCCTACGCGGCGCTCCTTCGGTCCCCACTGGTGGGGCTGAGCGACGCGGCGATGATCCGAGTTCTGGATCCCGAGGGGCCGCCGTTTGCCCCGGTTGATCTCCCCAACCCTCAGGACCAGGAGCGATTCGCCGTGGGAGCTGCGCGCTACGCGGAGCTGTGCTCGCGCTGCGGGACCAGTTCCATAGCCGGGCTTGTCTTCCACATCTGGCACGGCTGGGGATATAGATACCTCCTG
>CAYTGY010000275.1:0-4986 GCA_964437265.1 uncultured Spirochaetaceae bacterium
AGCTCCGTCCCTGGTGTGACCGGTGACTCGTGGACCGGCGGCTGCGCGTCTTGCTTTATCATTGAAAAAAGTACATCGCAATGCTATTTTTACAGTGATGTTACGCCGCCGAGCGGAAGCAGAGCTCCGCAATCGACTCACGGAAGTGCCGGCCGTGGTGCTTACCGGTCCCCGACAAGCCGGCAAGACCACGCTTTCGCTCGAGCTGGCGCGGGATTGGAACGCCCACTACCTTGACCTTGAGTCTCCGAGCGTGCAGACCCGTGTGGCAGAGCCTGAGCTCTACCTCGGACAGCTGTCCGAGCAGCTGGTGATTCTGGATGAGGTGCACCGCCTGCCGGATCTCTTCCCGGTCCTTCGGGTGCTCATTGACCGACGCCGCAGAGCCGGGCGTCGCTCCGGCCAGTACCTGCTCTTGGGCTCGGCGTCCGCGGAGCTGCTTGGTCAGTCAGGCGAGTCACTCGCGGGCAGAGTCAGCTATCTGGAGCTCGCTCCGCTCTCTGTGCTGGAGATCACCGATCATCCATGCGGTATTTCGGCGCTCTGGCTTCGAGGCGGGTTCCCAGACAGCTATCTGGCGGATGACCACGCACAGAGTGTTCGCTGGCGGCTGGATTTCATCCGAACGTACCTGGAACGAGAGATGCCGCGCTTTGGTGCAGCGTTGCCAATCGAGACACTGCGCCGATTATGGACCATGATAGCGAACAACCAGGCCGGACTCTTCAACTCGGCAATGTTCTCTCGGAGTCTGGGGATCGATGTGCGCACGGTGAACCGGTACGTCGACCTTCTGGTGGATTTGCTCCTGGTCCGCCGCCTTCCTCCGTGGCACGCGAACGTGAACAAGCGTCTGGTCAAGTCGCCCCGGCTCTTTATCCGCGACTCGGGTCTGGTCCACGCACTTCTGGGACTGGGCTCAGTAGAAGCGCTTCTGGCGCACCCAATTGCAGGGGCGAGTTGGGAGGGTTTCGTGATCGAGCAGCTGTTGACGGCGCGGCATCACGGCGTGGACGGCTACTTCTATCGCACTGCAGCAGGAGCGGAGATCGACCTGCTCCTCTTTTTTCACGACGGCGAACGTTGGGCCGTTGAGGTCAAGCGGTCACTCGCTCCCAAGCCCTCGCGTGGGTTTCATTCAGCATCTGACGATGTGAAGCCGTCCCGCCGCTTTGTGGTGTATCCCGGCGATGAGCAGTATCCGCTATCCGATAACGTGATCGCCATCCCGTTGCTTGCTATGGTGCGGCAGGTCGCCGAGCGCTGACCGGCCCGAGCTCCGCTGACCGGCCCGAGCTCCGTCCCCCGCGGCGGCTCATGGCGGAACCTCCTCTGCCGCCGGCGGAGCTACTCGCTCACGGCGATAAACAACCGGGCGAACGCGGTAACCGCCACCTCACGTCCGTTGACGCTGACCTCACCGCCTGGCGCCACCGTGACGTCACGTCTGCGAGCTCCGTCCCCACCGCTCGTTATCCCCTGCACGTCGACCTCGATCCGCTGCACCGGATACTGCTCCGCCTCCGGGTGCGCGGCGGTGAGATCCAGCGTGAGGGCGGTGCTCCGTCCCTCGGTGGAGACCATGCGTGCGGTTCCGGTGAAACGGTAGCCGTGGTACCCGGCGGAGAAGATGCTGGACTCGGGGATTCGGTAGTCACTCAGAGTGACTGTGTAGTCACCGATTCCACGCTCGCGGTCAATTCCCCGCCACTCGAGCACCATGCCGCCGTCATCGGTTGCGGCGCGGCTCTCCGTGGCCACGTCTGCCGTCATCACCAGGAGAAGCGAGGTGGCGCAGACCATCATCGCATCCGCCAAGCCTGCCTCGGCCTGTTTTTGGGTGACGGCGGGGTACTGTGGACCGCAGCCGGCAAACAAGACGGCCGCGGTCACAGCCAAGAGCGCACCGGCGAACCAGCATCCCGCGCGCCGGCTCCACCGCCGGTGCGACGCGGTGTGGCCGGTGATCCGGGCGGCAATCCGGGCAGGTGGCGAGTGGTGTGGTGGTGCGTTGGTGGTGTGTCCGTTCATACCTGGGCGACCGCGAGTATACCAGAACACCGCCGCGCTCAACACGCCCCATTGCGGTGACACCACGTTCAGGCTCCGGTGTTGGACTCCGCATGAGACGAGTGGTTGTGGTGGGAGGCGGCGTGGCCGGGCTTTCGGTAGGTATCTACGCCCGGCCAAACGGATTCGACGCAGTAGTCCTGGAGTGGTGCGCCGGTCTCCGCCGGCCGCGGCAGGTAAGACGGTGTCGAAGGTCTGTACTCATTCACCGCGGTGCAGTAGAGTAGTCCGGTGAGCCCCTTTGAAATCCTCATGTTGGTCTGTTTTGGATTGGCGTGGCCGTTCTCCATCTACAAGAGCGCAAAGACGTGGCAGGTCGGCTCCAAGAGCCTGATCTTCCTCATTGCGCTCTTGGTTGGCTACGTCGGCGGGATCCTGCACAAGATCTTCTACTACTTTGATCTGGTGATCATCCTCTACGCGTTGAACGGCACCATGGTCTCAATTGATATTGCGCTGTACCTCCGCAACCGCGCCTACCACATCCGTGAGAGCGCACAAGCCGCACAGGCAGCCGGTGATGCGGCCACCGGTGGCGGTGCGGCTCAGGGCGCCGCTTCCACAGAGACCGGCGGAGGCCCACGGTGAGCGTGGCGATTGTCTATGCCAGCCGCTATGGAACCACCGCCCACGTCGCGCGTCGCATAACTGAGAACGTGAGCGTTCCGGCAACGCTCCATGATCTGGCCAACGACCGTGAACCAAATCTGGGAGATGCTCGGATTGTCGTGGTCGGCGCACCGATCTACGGGGGGCGGCTTCCCGGCCACGCGCGACGGTACCTGGAGTTTGCGGAGCGCAATCTGCTGCAACGTGAGGTGGCGCTGTTTATCAGCTGCCTCTTCCAGGGTGAGAAAGCGCAGCAGCAGCTGGTCGACGCATTTCCGGACTCGCTGGCGGCCCACGCCTTTGGCCGTTACGCCGTCGGTGGAGCCGTGGCGTTTGAGAAGCTCTCCTTCTTTCACAAGCTCATCATGCGGAAGGTGGGTGGGCTCAACACGAGCATAGAGCGGATCAACGGTGCGGAGATCGATCGGCTAATCGCCGACGTGAACGCTCGGCTTGCCTAGCCGGCGGCGCCCTCAGTCGTGTCCCATCACATACTCATAAGCCGCCAATGCGGCGGTGGTCCCCTCACCCAACGCGATGAGCGCCTGCTCAAAGCCGGTATTGGTAATGTCGCCGGCGGCGAAGAGACCGGGGATGCCGGTGCGGTTGCGGCCGTCTACGATGATGAATCCGTCATCGGTCAGCGCCGGCGCATCTGCCGTGGTAGCCTGCTCGAGTAGCGGTCGCACCACGGCAACATTGGGTTCCGGGTGTGGCTCAACGAAGAATGCATCCGCGCTCAAGGTCTTTTCAACGCCGTCCACGCTTACCGTAACAGACTCGGCGTTGTCCGTTCCGGAGAATCTGGTAACTGTTGCATTCTGGATGAGCTCGACCCGCTCGCGGTTGCGCACGGCCTCCAGCAGCGCCGGGGTGTACGCTCCCTCCGGCATGAGCGCCACGGTCACGCGCTCTGCCTGGATGGAGAGCTCCACCGCCGCGCGGAGCACCCGGTCCGAGTCTCCTACCACAAATACCGATTTCCCGTAGAGGAGATGGGAGTAGCTGATAGAGGAGGTTCCGAGGTGCTTGCCCAAAAGCTCGCCCTCTCCTGGAACGTTCAGGTGCGGCGTCTTGGTCCCGGTTGCAACAATGACCGCTCGCGCGGACTCCACGGCCCCTGCCCGGGTAGTGAGAGTGAAGCCGTCGTCGGCCCGCTCGATCTTCTCCACCGATTCGAGACGATAGCTGTGCCTGAGATACTGGAGTCTGCTCCGGTATACGGTGATCAGCCCTTTGGCCGTAACCGCCTGGTGCTCCTCCGCCTCCGGCAGCCGGACCGAGTAGTTACCCTTTCCGCCCAACGTCTCAGACAGCACCAGGTACTTCATGCGCTTCTTCATTGCGTACAATGCCGCGGCAAGGCCTGCAGGTCCGGCTCCGATGATCACCAGGTCGTGCATCTATCTCCTCCAGTCTCTATGTGATGGGCCGGCTACTCATCCGGACCCATGTTTGGCTCTGCGATGTAGCCGCTCTCCAGCATCATCTTGGTAAGTGATCGGGAACGGCTGATGAGTGCCTCTGCTTGTGCATGAAGCTCTTCATAGGTGCGAACGAGGGTTGCCACTCCATCTTCCTGCGCCTGCATGCCCACCCGGGCCGCTACATGCGGCATCACGTGCCAATCCTCCATGGTGGGGATGATACGTTCGGGGCCCAGGTCACTGCCTACGCGTTCGGCAATCGCCTCGGCCGCCGCGAAGCACATGGTGTCTGTGATAGTCCGGGCTCTCACATCCAGAGCGCCCCGGAAGATCCCCGGGAACACAAGCGAGTTGTTTACCTGGTTTGGGAAGTCACTCCGGCCGGTCGCGACAACAGCCGCACCTGCCTCCTGAGCTTCCCATGGCCAAATCTCCGGCGTGGGATTTGCACAGGCAAAGACCACCGGGTCTGACGCCATTCGTTTCACCCACTCGGGCTTGATGGTCCCGGGGCCAGGTTGGGAGAGCGAGATGACCACATCCGCTCCCTCCATCGCCTCTACGATGCCGCCGGACCGCCCGTCGGCGTTGGTGGTGACGGCCAGCTCCCACTTCTCCGGAAACTCGTCTCGACGGCGCGCAAGGTCCTCACGATGGGTGCCAAGGATCCCCGTGCTGTCCACCACCAGCGCCTGCGCGGCTGGGACACCCCAGCCGAAGATGAGGCGCGCGCACGCTACGTTCGCAGCCCCGGCGCCGACGAATGCAATCCGGATCTTCTCCCGATCCTTTCCCACGACCTGCAGCGCGTTCATGAGCCCGGCCAGCGTAGCCGTTGCCGTGCCCTGTTGATCATCATGCCAGACTGGGATCTGTGCCT
>CAYTGY010000276.1:0-4985 GCA_964437265.1 uncultured Spirochaetaceae bacterium
GAGATTGACGCTATCGCGGTGCCCGGCATGCAGGTGAACGGCAGAATGTTCACCACGCCGGAGATACCGCGCTCGGCGAGCGCGGCCGCAGCCCCAAAGGCCAACGCCGGGTCACCGTCGTAGTCCCGGTGGATGTACGGATCGCAGAGCTCGAGCATCTCCTCGAGCTCGATGTCGCGATCCATTTCCACGCTCTCCGCCACCGATGCGGCGATGCGGTTGGTGATGGCGTGCTGGAACAGCTCCTGGATCCGGGAGCGAATCACATCCACGCGGTGGTCCTTCCACCGCGCGTCCCGCCCCCAGCGGTAGCTGGAGTACGTTACCCACTCGCGGAACGGTGCCATGATGGTCTCCGCCCCCAACGCTTCCAGCCGTTTGACCAGGTGGCCACTACAGAAGTCGTTGTCGCGCATGAAGATCTCTCCCACAACAGCAATGACCGGCTTGCGCGGCTCATGCCGCATGGGGAGCGCATCAAACTCCAGAGCAATCCGGCGCATGACATTCGTGATTCCACCGCCGCCGTTCTCCACGCAACTCACCACGCGATCAAGCGCGCTGTAGTACACCCGCTCGGTGTCCCCAGGCACGACCTCATACGGCCGGCGCTCTTGCAGGAACTTGCGCAACAGGTCCGCCGCGACAATCCCCCGGATGATCGCAAGCCGGAACCGAACGGGGTGGCCGTTGGAGAACCCGGCATAACTGTCCTCATTGCTCGGAGCGATTATCTTGATCTCCTCAAACCCAAGGCGTCTGAAGATCACGTCTTGCAGCTTATTGTACTGCCCAAAGCGGCACGGCCCGCTGTGATTCGGCATAAAGAAGCTGGCCTTTGCCGGATCAAACCCCGGCTCCAGCGCCTTCCTGATGAAGCTGCCGGTGGTGCAGATCATGGGGAAGCACTCGCGGCTGGAGGTGTGGCGGCGGCCAAGCTCTAGGTCGGTCTCATCCTGCATGGGAAGCGTCTGGGCGTTGACGCCGCAGGCTCGCGCAGCCGCGGCCAAGATGTACGCGCTGTCCTGCATGTACGGGATGTACAGCACTCTGCCCGTCTCTGAGGATTGCGCGTCAACACGTTCGTGGCGGAACGCGTAGTTGGGCTCATCCACGGCGGACGCGCGGCGACTACCGCGCAAGCTGTCCAAGAACGCCTCAATGCGCGTGATCATGCCGGCATCCGCGCTGTGCTCGTCTACCTCCAGCTGGAGATACGGCTTGGCGCGAAGCTCTTCGCGGATATAGTGGCTCAGGAACGAGTCCGGACCGCACCGGAAGTTACTCATGGACACGGCGTTGAGCCGCGGGTGCTCGGCCACATACTTCGATGCCGCCACGATCTTCTGACCGTTTGGCCAGCAGATCATGCTGTACTGCGGGAAGATGTCTATCTCCTGAAGCGGCAGGAAGTCCACCGGCACCGGCAGTACGTCCTGGCCAATCAGCTTCTCCACCAGCTCCAGGTTCAGCTCCCGGTCCCCGGTGTTGTAAGGCCTACCAAGAAGCACAACCGACTCCTTGTCCTCAGGCAACGCAGCCAGCACGTCCGCCCCACGGCTCCGGCACGCCGCCTCAAACGCAGCCTGAGCATCATGTGCATGGGCGATTGCCGCAACGGTTTCTCCCGGCTCCACACCGAACGTCTGCGTCATGAACTCCGAGAGGTCTTCGTTCAGAACGCGTCCGCTGTAGCGGAAGTGGAGCGTAGGAACCAACAGCCGGTCAGCACGAGGGTCACCCTTCAGCGCCCCACGGACCATGAAGGGATACGTCTGTACCCACGGACAGTTGTAGTTCACGGTTGGGTTGTTCTCCGCTGCCTGCACGTCCACCACGAACGGCGCGAAGACGTAGTCCACTCCCTGGTCAAAGAGATCCAACACGTGACCGGTCATCACTTCCACGGGGTAGCACGTCTCCGCGGTTATGTTCTCCAGGCTGCGTTCAACCAGCTTTCTATCCGAGGGCCGGGAGAGCACGACTCGGAACCCAAGGCGCCCAAAGAAGGTCCGCCAGAAGGGAAACTGCTGCCAGTAGACCATGAGGCCCCGGGGCAGACCGATGGTAGTGACGCCGGCGTCTACCGGCTCATCCTCCCGGTAGTCACCGCGCAGAAGCCGCTCTCGCTCCGAGAAGAGGTTGGGAATCCCCTCCCCCTTTCCTTTGCGCTCATCAAGCTCCCACTTCTCACAGCGGCCGCCGTAGAAGAGCGGTCTCCTTTCTCCGGCTATCTTCACCCGTCTGATCTCACACTGATTGGCGCAGCTCCGGCAGGTGAACTTGTCAACGGTGTACGGCACGTTGCTGACGTCGAAGCCCTTGAAACGCGTCTTCGCCCGGTTCTGCGTCACGGCCTCCCGCGCAAGCATTGCCGCGCCTATAGCCCCGGTGACGTCAAAGTGCGGGGGCACGGTGATAGGCTTTCCGGTGACCTTCTGGAATGCGGCGACCACGGCACGGTTGTTGGTCACCCCGCCCTGGAAGAAGATCTTGTTCCCAATATGCTTATCACCCACGACCTTCTGCAGGTAGTTGTGGACAATCGAGTACGCGAGGCCGCCAACCAGGCTCTCCTTGGAAGCCCCCTTCTGCTGGTGGCTGTTGAGATCGCTCTCCATGAACACGGTGCAGCGGTCTCCCAGATGCGCCGGCGCTGCGGACGCAAACGCGAGCTCAGCAAACTGATCCTGGATGCTGATATCCAGCTTCTCCGCCTGCTCCTCCAGAAAGCTCCCGGTACCGGCTGCACAAACCTTGTTCATCTCAAAGTCGACCACCACACCGTCTCGGATACTGATGTACTTGGAGTCCTGACCGCCAATCTCAAAGATGGTATCCACAGTTGGATCATGGGCTATGGCGGCCGTCGCTTGGGCGGTGATCTCATTCTGAATTGAGTCCGCACCTATGAAATCCCCGGTCAAATAGCGCCCGCTCCCGGTGGTCCCCGCGGCCGTGACCACCACGCGGTCTCCCACCTCTTCAGCAATCTCCGACAACCCCCGGCGAATCGCCTCGAGCGGCCGGCTCGCGGTGGGGAGGTACCGCCGGGCCATGACGCGGTTCTCCGCATCAATCAACACCACGTTTGTGCTCAGCGATCCAATGTCCAGACCAAGCGCAACATGCGTAACCGCGCCCTCCGGCGGGTGGCACACCGACTTCTCGTAAACGGCATCGATGGGAGCGAGCGGTTCCAGCGTTCGTCCCCCGCCGAGCTGCGAGCCGAGGTACTCATCCAGTGCGCCAAAACCGCCAAAGCGCATGCGCGCCTGCGCGTCCTCCCCGGGTGGGGTATCGCCGTTGCCGTCCGTCCGTCTGCGTTCGTCGCGCTCGCGGAGCGCCGGCGGCAACTCTGCCACCGGGGCTATGCGCCGCACGGCAAGCGCCACGGCGCCGCCGTCCGCCGCTCTGCGTGCGTGGGCCCCGGACGGCGTTGCGGGCACCGCAACCGCACGTCGATCCGCAGCACGCGCTTGGGCCTGGTGCTGCTGCACGTACAGCACCGCGCCGATGGCGCCCATGGAGGTGTTGTGCTCTGGGATGATGAGCTCATCAGACGACAGGCCAAGCAGCTCCCGAAACGCCCGCACCACCCCCACATTCTGGGACACGCCTCCGTGGAACACCACCGGCCTACGAAACTCTTTGCCACGGCCCATGGTGCTCTTGAAGTTGCGCGCGACGGCAAAACAGAGCCCTGCAACAATGTCCTCAACCGGTGTTGCGATCTGCTGCAGATGAATCATGTCGCTCTTGGCAAAGACACTACAGCGCCCCGCAATGCGCGGCGGGTCTTCAGATTTCAGCGCAAGCTCTCCGAACTCCCGCTCTATAGATACACCTATTCGCTTTGCCTGCTGATCCAAGAAGCTACCGGTGCCGGCGGCGCAGATGCTGTTCATGACAAAGTCTTGAAGCTGCGAGCCCTCTTCGGTCTGCTCAATAATGAGCAGCTTGGAGTCCTCACCGCCCATCTCAATGACGGTCCGGGCCTCGGGGATCAACGCGGTTACGGCGGTAGACTGCGCCACGACCTCGTTTACAAAACCGCCCCCAATCAACTCCGCGCCCAGCTGACCGCCGGTTCCGGTGAACGCCAGAACCTCTGCGTCCTGAAGTGGGAACCGGGTATCTATCGTGTCCAGAACCTGGCGCAGGTAGTAAAACGGCCTCCCGTGGCAGTAGGTGTAGCGTTCATCCAGAACCGCGCCATTTGGACCAAGGACCACGGAATTGATGGAAATCGAGCCTATATCGATACCAAGGCGTACATGCATCTCTCCCCCCCCGGATCACCGACAGCCACCTCCCTCGTGATTGCCGATCTGTTGTGTAGCAGGAAGTGGTATTGTATCGGTCGAACGATCGTTCGACAACCGACGGGCGGACGGTACGATTGCCGCCGTGCGGACGATTGCCGTGCGGGGGTGTCATGCGTACTATGGGCGTATGTCGAACCATGACTATCTGCGTGCCTACACGCTTGCCGACTACTTTGACCGCACTGGGTGGATGATTGGAAAGACGTGGAAGACCGCGCTCACCGTAGGGGGCATTACGCTCCTGGTGCCCGCGGCACTCATTGCAGCGGCGGTCTCCCGCATGTTCAGCGTCGCAACCTCGCTCGCCGCCGCGAGTGTCTACCCGGCGGACATGGTGATCCTCCGGATGCTCGCCGGGCCCATGGTTCTTGGAATCATTGCGTCCGTCCTCTCCGGAGTGGGCTACCTTATCACCTCGCTGGCAATCACCCATCACGCGCGCGATGTCATCTTTGGCGAACCCCAAAAACCAATTGACTATCTGGGCGTGGCGTTCCGCGAGTCGCTGGGTCGTGTGGTTGTGCAGATGCTGCTCAAGGGACTCCTGTTCCGCGCGATGGTGGCCGGGCCGTCGCTGTTCATAGGTGTTGTGGTGGGAATCACCGGGGGAAGAGGATTCATCGCTCTAGCGGCCGTTATTTTTGGGAAATGAAACCC
>CAYTGY010000277.1:0-4981 GCA_964437265.1 uncultured Spirochaetaceae bacterium
AGCAGCCCTCCCGCCTCACGTTCCGCACCGGGCGCGGTCCGCTCAACCGACGCGAGACGGTAGACCCATTTGGGCCGAGCCACCGCGGCGGCTCGCTCTGCCAACTCGCCGAGCTGCTCAACCAACTCCTCATCGTGCTCCACTGAAAGACGACGAGCCAAGCGCGCAACGTCATAGACAACCGGGCCTGCTACTCCTGCGTACCGATTACTCTCAGGCATCTGCGGACTCCCCTCTCAGGATTTTTCGTGCAGGACACTTCTGCGGGTCGTGGAGTAGTGAAGCTCTCATGGAGGTGAGTCTACACTCCACCGCGGATGCCCGACCACCACCCGCCGGAAGAAAACGCGCCGGTGGATTGCTGACGCAGGCTCACCCACGGTACCATACGGGGTAGGAGGAGCTATGAAGGGCGACGTGATCATCGTTGAGGAGCACCACAGACAGGCCGCTCGGCCCATAGCCGAACGTCTTGCGGCAATGGCGCGGGATTCCGGGGAGACGATCACGATCTCCATAGCCGGAGAGTCGGGAAGTGGGAAGTCTGAGACTGCTTTGGCACTGAAGGAGGCGCTCGAGGAGACCGGGGTGCAGGCGCTGATTCTTCAGCAAGACGACTACTTCAAGCTGCCGCCGAAATCCAACGATCAACGTCGACGCAAGGACATAGACTGGGTCGGAATGGGCGAGGTGCATCTGGATCTTCTAGATCAGCATCTGGCCCGGGCCAAGTCCGGACGGAGTGAGCTGCAGAAACCGTTGGTCATATACGACGAAGACCGGATTGAGACCGAGACCGTATCGCTTGACGGGATCGATGTGGTCATTGCGGAGGGAACCTATACAACCGTTCTCGAGAATGCGGATCTGCACGTGTTTATCGACCGGACCCGTCTGGACACGCGAGCGTCACGGGAGAAGCGGGCCCGTGAGCCAATGGACGAGTTCCTCGAGGAGGTGCTCAAGCGCGAGCATCGGATTATCAGCTGGGACAAGGACCGTGCGGATGTGATCATCTCACGTGACTACGAGGTTACGTTCCGGCAGGAGTAGGAGGAGACCGGTGGCAACGAACTCAGGCCGCCGTACTGCGGCCGGCGTGACCAAGAACGAGCTGCGGCGCCTCTGGTTCTCTCGCGAGGAGGAATGGACGCGTCGGTTCGCGGACGGGACGTCGACCTTCGTTGAGAACCTCCTTCCCGAAGATGCCGTCGCTATGCCCGTGGCGCGCGTCCTCGAGATCTACCGCGCGCGGTTCGGTTCGGATCTGGACCGCGCACTGGGGGAAGACGCCACGGCGACGCACGCGCCCCCGTCGCCGTGGCGCGGATGTGAGAACGGCTCGTGGTTACGCCGCGCCAACGTTGTTGGGATCAATCTACGGACGGTGGGCGGATTCGCCGGCGCTTTGGCGTACCTGCTCACCATTCCTCAGCATCAAAACGCCGTTCACGTGCTGCCGTTCTGGGAGCCCGGCGTAGTCGGTAGTCTCTACGGTATGGCGAGCTTTCGCATCACCGGTGAGTTCTTCTCACAGCAGCTCGCGGAGCAGCTGCCACACCTTCACACCCCGGATCGACAACTCGCCGCCGTGGTCAACCTCATCCATCTGACCGGGCGTGCCGCGGGAATGGAGGTGATTCCACACACGGATCGTTTCAGCGAGATGGTGCTTGCCTATCCGCAGCACTTCGAATGGCTGCGGCGCGAGGGAGCGCGGATTGTTGATCACTCCGCGGATCTTCATGAGGAGGTCCGTGGAATCGTGGCCGCGGAGACCGGGATGGATGCCGAACAACCGCACTACGGTGCTCCGGATGAGGAAGCATTGCTTGAACGGCTGTTTGGTCCGCCGCGCGACGTGGACCGGAGAAACCGTCAACGCGGCGACCTTGCAAAGGCCGTATACACGCGCGGCTACGAGCCGGTTCCGGCAACCATGGCGCCGCCGTATCGCGGGATAGAGGTTGTGCCTGAGAGCTTCAACCCTAATGAGGACGGCTTCCAGTGGGTAGACTACCGCATCCAAGAGCCGGAATCGATGTCCCGGGTCTTTGGCCCGCTGACCAGGTATAAGCTCTATGAGCGGCGGGAGAACAACCGGCACTGGAAGATCGATTTCGGTACTCCGCGCGAGGAGACCTGGCAGTATGTGCTGTCTCACTACGCGGACGTCCAGAGTCGGTTTGGGTTCGACTTCATGCGCGGCGACATGTCACACGTCCAGATGCGGCCGGAGGGACCTCCGTGCCACCCGGGCCCGCGCTACGATCTGCTTGCCGCGGTGCGGGACCATATCCGTGACCGGAACGGGGTCCGTTCCTTCTCATACTTCGCTGAGACCTTCATGGCCGCCCCCGGAGTGATGGCGTATGGCAACGAACTGGACCATCTAGACGCGTGCGACACGGATGTCACGCTTGGCGATCTTCAGTCGATACCTGTGGACGACCCGGGGTTTCTCCAGCGCGTACGCTGGTACCGCGACGTCCACGAGCACTACCTGATCACGCCGTGCCTAACCATGATGACCGGTGACAAGGACGACCCCCGCTTTGACCGGTTCTATCTGCACGCAAACGTGCTGCGGATGTTTCTGGGGGTCTTCATCACCGATATGCCTAGCTACATGGGACTGGGCTTCTCGTGTCGAGATATCCACCATGCGCCGGCGCCCAACGAGCACTACACCAAGCTGTTTGTCTTTCAGGAGAGTAGCGGTCCAAAGGCCACGCACGGTCCCTACGTCTTTGGGTCGAACGCCGCGTTGTTCGAGCGGCTAACCGATCTGCGAAGCACCGCGGATCGGTTGTTGCCGGAGCTACCCGAGCAACCGTTTCGCTGGTTGATGCCACCGGCGGCAACGGCGGACCAATGGCACATGGCGTGGGGCTACGGCGACCGGCCGGCGCTGGTGTTTGTGGCTCACGCCGGCGCCGCCGGCAGCGCGGCGGTCCGCATCCCGCTCCCGGCGCCGGTACGTAACGCCGTCGCCACCGTGGAGCTCGAGTACCGCAGCGAGCCCGGGGGCGCGGCCGCGACGAGGTGCGACACCGGCATCCGGGCTCCCGGCTTCGCTCCCGCAGAGTGCAGAATCTACCGAGTGGTGTATACTTAGGCGTCATGAGGCAGAAAGAACTCGCACATTTGATTGGGCCGGGACACGCGCGCCGTTGGGTGCTGCGAACAGCGGTTGGGGCAGTGCTTGTGGGCACGGTGCTGCTGTCGGCAGGCTGTGCCTCCGGCGCCTCGCAGGAGATGGCTGCCGAGCCCGCGTACGCAATGCGGGCTGCCGGCACGGCTCCGGCCTCAGCCCCGCGTGTCCGCACACAGGCTGATACCGGCGCGGGCGCGGTACCCACGGCGGACCGCAGCCGGCCTGCGGATTCCCAAGCGCCGCAGCCGCAGGAGCGGCTGCGGGTGTTCGCGGCAGACCTGGAGCTGGTCGTGAGCGCCGTAGACCGGGCGCGCACACGGATACTCACGTTGGTTGAGCAACTTGGCGGGTACGTGGAGTCATCAACCAACGACTACCTGATGCTTCGCGTTCCCAAGGACAGCTTTGACCGGGCTCTTGCTGAGATCCAGGAGGAAGGCGAGGTGCGGTCACGCTCGGTACGCACGGCGGACGTGACCGAACAGTTCGCTGATCTGGAGCGGCGCCTCCAGATTGCCCAGGCTGCACGTACGAGGCTCTACGAGCTGCTCGAGGAGACCGAAGACACCGACGAGCGCGTGAAGATCGTCCAGGAGATTCGCCGGCTGACCGAGCAGATCGAGCGGTTGCAGGCGACCCGGGATTCGCTGTCCTCGCTCATTGAGTACTCTCGCATCACGGTTCGCCTGGTGGCGCGCATCGCCGCGCAAGAGGTGAGCCGCGCGGATATTCCCTTCCGGTGGATTGCCAATCTTGACCCCGTCTACCAGTCTGTTGGCGAAGCGCGACGCCCCTTTGAGTTGGCCGTGCCCGCGGATTTTGCCGTCTTCACCCACGGCAAACAGGTTCAGGCCGAAGCCGCCGACGGCACGCGGTTGCGCGCAGGAGCGGTGAAGAACGAACCCGCCGGTGACACCGAGTTCTGGAGCTCAGCCCTGGTGTTTCACCTCTCGGATTTCTATGCGTCGGCCGGCCCGGTTGACACAGGCACCTTTGCCGGAGCGCTGTTCCGGAGCAAGGACGTTCCGGCGTACTACTACCTTGTGGCGGTCAGGGCCGCTGACCAGGATCTTGAGGTGGTGGAGGCGTTTTTTCCTGATGAGACAACGAAGGACAACCGGTTGGAGTCTCTGATTGGCATGTTGGAGGAGGTGGAATGATGCGGCACCGTCGCGTACTCCTTTTCGTGCTCGGACTGCTAAGTGCCGCTACCGTGGTTGCGCAAAACGGGATGCGAGCCGTATCCGTAGACGCCCACCTTCTGGTGTTTGACCGGGAGGCGGCCGCGATAGAGCTTACCGACTGGGTGGAGTCGGTGGACGGATACTTCACGCTCCGCTCCTCTGACCGGGTTGAGATGCGGGTGCCCATGGAGCGGGTCAGCGAGCTGCGCGTCGTGCTCTACAAGCGTGCGGACATGGTGGTGGAGTACAACCCGCAGACCCAGGATCTCCGTCAGGAGATCGCAACGCTTCGTGCCGGCATCCAGAGCCGCGAGGAAGCCCTTGAGCGGATCACGGGCTACATCGATGCGGCTGATGCCGCGTCTACGCTTGCGCTCGAGCGCGAGCTCACCTCGCTGCTGACCGAGTTGGAGTCGCTCCAGGGTAGATTGTACGCGCGTCTCAACGACACACGCTTTGCCTGGGTCGGAATCGTACTTGCAACGCGGCAGAAGAGCATCCCGCAGCAGATCCCGTCTTCGTTTGACTGGATAAATCGAGTTGGTCTCTACAGTTTCCTCAAGGAGGTACGGTAATGTCCCTGATTTCTCAGGCAGAGCGGACTCGGCTTCGCTCGCTCCTTGTGGCAGTCGTGGTTGCA
>CAYTGY010000278.1:0-4957 GCA_964437265.1 uncultured Spirochaetaceae bacterium
AGCATCACGGAGATCAACAGCCAAGCCACCTCAGCCAGAGACGCGATGGCCGCGATCCATTCGATCGCGGAGAACCTTCATGAGAGTAGCGGAAACCTGCTCAATTCGGTAGGGGACTACAGAACGACGGATGATGCAGAGTCGGAATAGCCGCCACAAAGAAAACGCCCCGGGGGAAGGAGGAGAACCCCGGGGCATTTATTGAAGAAGGGTGTGGTCTCACCGGACCATCTGATGACATTACTAATATAGCACACAAAAACCTCTAATGCCAAGGTTTCTGCGAAAACTCCGCGAAATACGGCGGCCCGGTCTCCGAGCCGCCGTAGCTGCTACAGCTGGATACGGGTGCCCAGGCTCACCGCGTAGCTTCCCTGGAAGTCGGTCATTACCGTCGCATCGATCTTCAGAATGAGCAGGTTGATTGACATCCCGCCGTACGCACGGAAGGTCCAGGCCGCGGTCATGGGCGCGTTCAGATAGAAGCCCTGTGGGTCGATCTCCGGGATGCTGGGGGCGTCCTCACCCAGCAGCCCCGCATACTCCTGCGCCTGCTGATTGAGCTCCTCGATCTGCGCATCGGTGAGCTCTCCTCCATCGGGGCCGACGATCGAGATGTCCGCGCCAAGACCGCCTCCGGCGCTCCCAAAGCCCAGAGAGGCTCCGGCACCGATGTACGGGGTGATGATGAACAGCTTCTTGCTGAGTTGTGCCTTCATGTCAAGGCTCTGCGCCGTCCAGGCAAACTCCGCGGCCGGATCGCTCATGCTGATGGTGTACGTCTCGTACTCTGCTTCCATCGTCTCTTCGTTGTAGCCCACCGGCATGTCAAAGGTGATTGGGTCAATCGCCCCATCTATGAACCCGCCAATGCCGATGGTGGAATCCACGATGTTGTAGCCACCGCCGATGGAGATCTCCGGGATCAGTCCTTTCTCTCTGACAATCGGCATCCGCACATCAAGACCCGCGGACAGATATTCCGCGGTCATACCCGGCACAAAGTTCTTGAGTTCAACATCCGGCGGAACGGTGCCAAACTTCACGCCCACGTCGAACGGCAGGATGAGGCCGCCCAGGCGGCCTTCCAGTGCGACCGCCGGCAGCGGCAAGCCGTATTGCTCAATGAACGGTCCGGCCTCGCTGCTCATGAGCGTTTCCGTGAAGCCCAGGCTATCCGTTATGAGCTTCGCGGACTCGTATGGAATAGTGGAACCGCCCACCGAAAGCCCCACCCCAAAGTGCGGCAATTGGCCAATGTAGGAATCTGACCAGTTGAGGCCAACCGCGAGGTTGAGCGGCAAGCTGGCCGCAACGCCGTCGGCAAACGCCTGTATGGTTGTCTCAAAGGTCTCCAGGCTGAAATCGTCCGGAAGCTCGGCAACGGCAACACCGCCGGCCAGCAACAAAATCATCAAAATTGGGAGTATTCGTCTCATTCTCTTCCTCCGTTAGCAAACGTATCACGTTCGTTGTGAACTACCAGTTCCTCCTTACCAAAATAAGCAAAAAAAGAGCGCCGCGTGTGCGGCGCTCCCATTCAACGACGGTAATCATATGTCGTAGTACAGCGCGAACTCCCACGGGTGTGGACGCAGATCAAGAGCCAAGACCTCATTGTTCAGTTTGTAGTCAATCCATGTTTCGATCACGTCCTCAGTGAACACATCGCCCTTCAGCAGGAACTCATTGTCCTTCTCCAACTCCATCAGCGCGTCTCTGAGCGTTCCCGGAGTCTTGGGCACCTTTGCGGCCTCCTCAGCCGGAAGGTCGTAGATGTCCTTGTCCAGCGGGTCGCCGGGATCAATCCGGTTCTGGATGCCGTCAATGGCCGCCATCAGGATTGCGGAGAACGCCAGGTACGGGTTGTTGCTCGGATCCGGGCAGCGGAACTCAAACCGTTTTGCTTTCTCGCTCTTTGAGTACATGGGAATCCGGATTGCCGCACTTCGGTTTCGCCGGCTGTACGCCAGATTCACCGGCGCTTCAAAGCCGGGTACCAGCCGCTTGTAACTGTTCGTTGTTGGGTTGGTCAGCGCGAGGACCGCCGGAGCGTGCTTCAACAGCCCGCCAATTGCGTACATCGCGGTCTGTGACATCCCGGCGTAGCCGTCACCATAGAACTGATTCTTGCCGTCTTTCCAGAGGCTCATGTGTACGTGCATACCGCTTCCGTTGTCGTTCCACAGCGGCTTTGGCATGAAGGTCACCGTCTTGTTGTGGCGTCGCGCCACGTTTTTGACGATGTACTTGTACTTCAGCAGGTTGTCCGCCATGGTCACGATTGGCTGGAAGCGCATGTCAATCTCGCACTGACCACCGGTAGCGACCTCATGATGCTGGGCTTCCACCGGGATGCCGATCTGCTCCATGATCAGGACCATCTCGCTCCTGATATCCTGCAGGCTGTCTGACGGGGGTACCGGGAAATAGCCCTCCTTGTAACGAGGCTTGTAGCCCAGGTTGGGTGACTCAATCCGCCCGGTATTCCACCGTCCTTCGCTGGAGTCCACGTGGTAGTACGCCTCGTGCTCGTTCTGGTCAAACCGGATGTCATCAAAAATGAAGAACTCGGCTTCCGGGCCGAAGAACGCCGTGTCGCCGATGCCGGTTCCGCGAAGGTAGTTCTGTGCCTTGCGGGCGATGTTTCGCGGATCGCGCGTGTAGTCCTCACCGGTGATCGGGTCGCAGATGTTACAGGTAAGCACCAGCGTCTTCGCGGCCATGAACGGGTCTATGAAGGCGGTCTCGGGGACCGGCTTCACCAACATGTCGGACTCGTTGATCGTCTGCCAGCCGCGAATACTCGAGCCGTCGAATCCAAGCCCCTCGGTGAACGCGTCTTCTTCCAGGATCCGCGCAGGGATGGAGAAGTGCTGCCACATTCCGGGGAAATCCATGAACCGCAGATCGACAATCTGCACCTGGTCCTGTTCGATCAGAGTTAACACGTCCTTTGGTGTCTTGATCTCACTCATGCTCACATACCTCTCTTCGGGAGTCAGTCTATGTATCTGGGTTCTTATGCACGTACCGTGCCAAGACTGCTATACTCGTAATTCATGAAGTTGTCACGACTTGCAACAACGCTTCCGTGGAACTTCCTCTTGTATGCAACCAATATGTAGTAATATCGCTCATGTGCCCACAGAAATGTAGGATTCCAGCGCGTCTCGATGAGCTCGAGTCACAGGTGGTATAGCTACGCACCGGGCACCGTATCTGCTATCATGACGCACATGGCCACTACCAGGCAACTCCAGACCATGGACCGTGACCGCGCTTGGTTTGAGGACGGTCTGCGCGCGCGACTGCTCAGATACGCGCGGATCCATACCACCAGCGACCGCCATGGAACGCGGACGCCGTCGACGCCGGGGCAATTTGATCTGGCGCGACTGCTTGGCGACGAACTGCTCGCAATGGGTCTGTCGGACGTGTCGATTGACGAGCATTGCTACGTCATCGCACGCATCCCGGGAACGGTGGACACCGGACAGCCGTTCGGCTTGATTGCGCATCTGGACACCTCTCCGGACAGCAGCGGCGAGGGCGTCAATCCGCAGGTGCACGAGCGCTATGATGGTGGGACCATCAGTCTTGGTCCGGGCCACACGCTGGAGCCGGAATCATCTCCGCGGCTTCGCAGCTACGTGGGGGACACGATCATCACCACTGACGGGACCACCCTCCTGGGGGCGGATGACAAAGCCGGTATTGCGGAGATCATGACGGCCGTTCACTACCTCCTGGAGCATCCCGCGCTTCCGCGTCCGCCAATGGAGGTGATCTTCACGCCGGACGAAGAGATAGGCCACGGGATGGCGCTTCTGTCCTCAGACGCGCTCAGTTCAGGGTTCTGCTACACCGTAGACGGCACGGATGAGGGCGCTATTGAAGCCGAGTGCTTCACCGCCTACAAAGCACTGGTCCACTTCACCGGTAGGGTGGTGCATCCGGGTCAGGCTCGCGGCAAGCTTGCGAATGCCGTGACCATGGCCGGCGTCTTTCTCGCCGGGCTCCCGCGGTCTGAGAGCCCGGAGGCTACCGACGGCCGCTACGGTTTCTACTGCCCCGTAGAAGTACATGCCTCTATGGGATACGCAACCGTTGAGCTGATTATCCGGGACTTCGAGGCCGCCGAGGTAGAACGGCGGCTCGAGTTTCTCCGCTCGCTTGCCGCTTCTGTAGCAGGCTCGTTTCCTGGTGGCGCCGTGAACGTCGTCGCGGAGCAGCAGTACCTGAACATGCGGCGCGCATTCGACCAGCACCCGGAGGTGATTGTACGGCTGCAGGACGCGATTCGTGCCACCGGGATTGAGCCGTTCATGGAGTCCATCCGCGGCGGCACCGACGGGGCTCGGCTGACCGAGCGCGGCGTTCCCACGCCGAATCTCTTTGCCGGTGGTCACAACCTGCACGGCAGATACGAGTGGATTGCGCTCTCCGCAATGGTTCGTGCGGCGAAGACGCTGGTCAATCTTGCGCAGGGATGCGCGGCACCCGGCGAGAGAGCGCGCACGTAATCTCATACGGAATGGTGCCGCACAATCCCGCAAGCTCCTCCGCGGTGGGGGCGTGTTCCTGAGGGCCAAAGAGGATCACCGGATCGTACCTCCGGACGGAGTGGCTGGGGCCCAGGTTCACCATAAGCTGATCCATACACACGCGTCCCGCAATGGGGTAGCGGGTTCCGTTTATCAGCACCTCCGCCTGATTAGAGAGCAGGCGGTTGTACCCGTCTCCGTAGCCAATGGGGACCGTCGCGATGTACGTGTCTGTATGCGCGGTCCAGGTGAGACCATAGGAGATTCCCGTGCCGGCGGGCACTTGTTTGATGTACACGACCCTGCTCTGTAGCTCCATAACCGGCCGCACCGGAATGTGCCGCTCTTGCTCACCCTTCGTTCTGGGCGACGGGTCGGGCACCCTGCGGCTGATGGATGTCGCGCGCGGG
>CAYTGY010000279.1:0-4956 GCA_964437265.1 uncultured Spirochaetaceae bacterium
GAAACTGAACAGGTAGAGCCGTGCGCTCTTGATGAGACGCAACAAGAGAAGCAACGACCCCAGCCCCACCGCAAGCGCGGCCACAAAGCCCACCGCCAATGCTGGAATTGAGACCACGCTGGTCAGCGCCGCGGCATCCTTGAGCGTCAGCACAAAGGCGCCGAGTATGGCGGGGATCGCTACCAGAAACGCAAACTCGCCGGCCCGCTCCCGGTCCAACCCGGCAACCAGCGCGGCGGTGATGGTGATGCCGCTGCGAGAGATGCCGGGAAGCACGCCCAGCCCCTGACCGAACCCGGTGATCAGGCCATGCTTGAGGCCAAGTGCGTCGTATCCCTCGCGCCCGTGCATGAATCGCCCCACAACCAGAAGTGCGCCTGTCACAACAAAGAGGGCGCTCACCACCTTTGGTTGAGCCGCCACATTCAGCTCATTCGCCGCAAGCCCCACAGCGGCGGTGACCGCAGTAGCAACGATGATGACCCACGTCAGGCGAAGCTGGTCCGCGTCTGACGCATCGCTCCGCCGCGCGATCCACCGTCCCAGAGAACGGAGAATGCGGAGAATACGGTCCCTGAATACGCCAATCACCACGAACAGTGTTGCGATGTGGAGTATGACGTCAAAGAGCACCGGGACCTCTCCCAGATCGAGCATCGACTTCAGAACCGCAAGGTGGCCTGAACTGGAAACGGGGAGGAACTCGGTGACTCCCTGCAGCGCACCGAAAAGCAGGGCTTGAAGAATGGTCATGAGACATCCTCTAGTACGATGATGCAGACCGCACGGTCATCGGTCTGGAAACAGAATCCCCACCGTCCCGGCGGAGGAACGATCCGCGTAAAGATAGCCGTAGAACACGAACGACACAAGGACCTGGCGCAGATAGCTACGCGTCTCATCAAATGGAATTGACTCAAGAAACAGGAACTCCGACTCCCGGGGCAGTTCCGCTTCCCAGCGTCGGACCCGTCCCTGACCGGCATTGTAGGCCGCCAGGGCGTGGATTGGAAGACCGAATTGGGCAAGGAGCAACGACAGATAGTGACCACCAATCTGAAGATTAGGCTCCGGATCGGTGAGGTCGTCGTACTCCAGCCGCATACGCCGCGCAATGTCCGCCGCGGTCTCCGGCATGAGCTGACTCAGCCCCACCGCGCCTGCCCAACTGGTAGCGGAGGGATCGAACAGACTCTCCTCGCGAACAAGTGCCCGAAAGAGGTGCGGATCCAGCCCCTCCTCCTGAGCGATCCGATCAATCAGCGCGCCATACGCGTACGGATACGCATTCGGGAGCAGATCACCATCAGCGTCACGCGCGGGGTGGCTGCGGAGCAGAAGCGTTGTGCGTATTGACTCTCGAATCATGGAGGCGCTCGTGAGATCGCGAAGCAGCCCCGCCCCGGTAGTGAGCGAGACCGTCTCCGGGGCGGGCTCAAAGAGGTCATACGCCGGCGTAAGGAGGCCCGCGCAACGGTAGCCGTCTATGAGCGCCGTGCGCTCCTCGTCTACTGCGGCGTCGGCGTTCGCCGGATACGCGGTCTGGAGCCAGGCGGCGGGTAGCTGGACATCCTTCCCCTGCACGGCGGAGGCGACGATGGCGTAGTAGAGGTTGTCGCGCTGCTCGGATGCGCGGGCGAGCAACTGCTCACCGATCTCAGATTCTGCCGCCTCCAGCAGGCGATGACGCGCGGCAAGACCAAGCGTGAACTGATAGCGGGCCAGAACGCCGGGGCCCGCGACGTCGCGAAGCACCTCGTACGCGTCGAGTAGCTCGGCCCAGCGACGACGCTCGATCAACGCGCTGGCCAGGTTGTAGAAGTAATCATCGAAGTACGCGGGCTCCTGAATCTGCGCCACGGTCTCCCGCAACCTCCTGAGAGCGGCAAGCGGGTCTATTGCAAGCTCAACGTCACGTAGATACCAGAGCACCCGATCCACGCGTTTCGGGTCCTGAAGCAGCGTTTGCGCGGCAGACAGAAGCTCAGCGGCACGTCCATACGCGTAGCGGGTACGATGCAGTCTCCCTGCATACTCATACGCGAGTGAGCTGCGCTCCGCGTTTCCCAGGCCGGACGCGATGGCGGCCAGAAGCTCGGCCGCAGCGGCCGTATCCTGCGCGTTCAGCCCCACCACAAACACGTCGCGAATGATCTCCGCCGTCTGCAACTCGTTGGCGCCCGGCAATGCCGTACGGAAGGCGGCAAGTGCCTCATCGTAGCGTCCTTCGGAGGCGAATTGCTTTGCCGCAAAGAGCTGTAGCTGCGTCGCCGTGAACCCGCTCCGGAACTCCGGCCGGGCGTTTACATACACCGCGAGCCTGGTATGGACGTCCCCAATGGGATGGTCCGTAAATGCGCGAACGGTGGTTGCGTGCCGGTCGCCCGTTCCGCTCTCGTGGTCAATGACGGCGTGCCACAGGGCCCGTTCCGCGACGATCCCCTGCGGCAGCTCCGTATCCTCGCCCGGCTCGAGCCCATCCAATGCGGAAGATAGTTCCTCGAGCCTGCCGGTGCGGTACAATGCGGTGTGATAGCGGTGCACAACCTCCGGAACGTCCGCATACTCGGCGGCCGCACTGCTTCCCAGTGTCCGCGCCTCTTCATACTCTTCCCGCTCCAGCAGCCGGTCAAGCAAGAGCAGCGCGGATTCTCGTCTCCACGGGTCGCGCTCATGTTGCCACGAGAGCTCCAGCAGGTAGCCGGCTTCGCGCGGCATCTGCTGTGTGTCATACACGCGCGCAAGGTTGTGGTACGCCCCCTCTCCCAGACCAGAGACGCGACGGAGCTCACGCTCGTCGAAGGAACGATGCGTCAGGAACTCGTAGTCGCGGTGACTAAGCCGGGAGCGAACTTCATCTATGGGCAGACCGAGCAATGGTCCCTTGTTGCCGCAGCCAAGAACGACTGCGGCCGCCAGCAAGAGCGCAACGGCGTTCTTCGTGGACAAGAGCCTACCGGTCTGTACCCCGGGACCTACGCGCCGAGCGGCCACGGGCGTCCCCCCGGAAGACGATTTGTACGGAGGTGGCCGGCAGCAGCGCCGCGGTAAGCGGGGGTGCGGGACTACCCTCGAGCAACCGGAAGATCAGATAGGTCAGCACACCCAACGCCGCGAGCGCAAGAATCAGGTAGCCGGCGAACACCAGCCCGTTGAACTTGCGTGGCGCCACGGCCGCCTCATCCGCAGTTTCATCCATCCGTCGGAACTCGTCCTCGCTGATCGTGTCATCTATGATGGGAGCGCCGATTGGCTCCTGCTCGCCGGACTCCTCTTCGTCGGTCTCCTCAGTCAGCTCGTCGAACTCGTCTTCGTCAAAGCTGAAGTCCTCGTCGCCGAGCTCCGCTTCCACCATCCCTTCGGTTTCCGCCTCATCCAGTGGGCTCGCCGGACGGGTCTCATCCTCTGACTCGAGGGCAACCTCGTCACCGGCCGCTTCACCAAAATCCAACCCGTCGAGCGAGAGATCGTCGTCCTCAAACGAGAACTCATCTTCCGAAACGCGCTCCTCCGACTCCTCGGGCTTCTCCGACTTCTCCGGCATTGAGAGGTCTATCTCCGCATCCGCGAGGGATGCGTCAAATCCGATCTCTTCCTCGCTGAAATCCTCAAGCCCCGGAAGCGCCTCATCGGCGTCATTGGCCTGGTCGGCCTCATCGGCGTCATTGGCCTGGTCGGCCTCATCGGCCTCGCCTGCAATCTGGTCCTGCGCTTCCGAGGTAGCCTCCTCCAGCGTCAGATCATCCAGCGAGAGATCGTCAAGATCTACGGCCTCCAGCCCTGCGTCTTCCAGATCCGAATCATCCAACGTCAGGTCGTCAGCAGACTCATTCAGATCAATCTCGTCGTCAAACGAGAGCTCATCATCGCTGAGGTCAAAATCCGCATCACCAAACGCGGGAGCTCCTTCCGCCGGTTCCAGGGATGCAGAAAGCGACTGATACTCGCCGGTTTGCGCGTCAGTGAGGGTTGCGTTGATGCTGCCGGACTCATCTGTGCCAAGAATGAGCGTTACATCAGCTGCCCCGGATTCTTGCGGTGCAATGTTCTCAACGGCCAAGTTCCCAAGGAACTGTGGATTCTCAAATGACTCGTCGACATCTTTGAACAGGTCGACGTGCACGCTGGTCTGCCCTTCCCGAACCGTGGTCAGGACCAAGCGGCGGCGCCGCTTACTGGAGGTGTCCAGGACCGGCACATAGGATCCGTCGGCTATTCGTACGCCTACTATCGCTCTGTCCACGCTCACGCCTCCTACCCGCACGAGCGGGCTGTGATGTTTCATTATCGTCTTCCGAGCGGTTTGGATCAACAACCGGTCGCGTGGTACATGATTGTGGAAACGTGTATTGACGTGGCGTTGGTAAGCGCTGAGAATGATGGAATGGGAGTTCCTGCACTCATTGCGCTGATCGGCGGCGTGGTTGTTGCGCTCGTCGTGCTCGTCGTGTCGTTGCGCAGCGGCAGCACGAAGCGCGAACCCGTTGCCAAGGACCGGCAGACAATGATCCGCGAAGCCAACCGGGCGCTCAGCTCAAACCCCAAAGACGCACACGCACTGAGGGTTCTCGCGGATGCGTACTACGACGAGCAACAATGGGACAAGGCGCTCAAGACCTACACGCTCCTGGTGGAGCTCCTGCCCACCAATCCGGATCTGGACGCTCATGAGATCAACATGCGGCACGGTCTGGCGGCGATGCAGCTCAAGAAGTACGAAGAGGCACATCGCAGCCTGGTGCTTGCCCGCCAAGAGAATGACGGCGTCTTTGAGATCGATTACAACCTTGGCCGGCTGGAGCTCATGCGGCGCAACTATGAAAAGGCGATCAATTTGCTCCGTTCCGCGCAGACATTGCGACCTGACTACCTCCCCACAATGCGATTCCTTGGCCAGGCGCCCTTCAGAAAGAAGCGGCAGAGAGAGGCGCTTCAGCTCCGCCAGAAAGTCCTTTC
>CAYTGY010000280.1:0-4937 GCA_964437265.1 uncultured Spirochaetaceae bacterium
AGCTAATTGCCTATCGGAAAAGCATTTACAACCCGGAGCAACCCTTGAAGGTGGGTTAAATGGCTCGTAGCGGATCTTTTTGAGCGATATGGGTGGCCGTGCGATGTATTCTGCCAGACTCTCTTGAGAGGACCCGTCGAGAATGCGAACAGACCCTTGATCGGATGATCACCGACGACATCCACATGGGGTTCCCCACGGTCGGGTTCGACTACGGATACTCGATCTGGAAGCTCAGATCGGTCCCGCTTCTGGTGCCGCCGCAACTGTACTGTTGGGGATGCGTGGGGGTCACCGGTGCGTTCATGTTCTACCATCCGGGGACCGAGTCGCACATCATTGGGACGTTCAACAACTTCGCCTACCGCGGGAAGGCGCTCAACTTCATGGCGCAAAAGGTGATCAAGGAGTTGCTCGCGTAGCCGCCGTCTCAGTCAACAGCTCGTCGACGCAATCGCCTTTGGCGCTCAACCGTCGCACGGACCGCACCCTCGAAGTCATCTCCGGTATCGACGAACTCCCACGAGAGCGCGGCACACTGTTCTGCGATTGCTCTGCTCTCTGTGATGTATCGCTCGACGATCCGGGTGAGCGAGGCGTCGTCGAGCTCCTCGTTCCAGTCGCCCGTTCGGGCGTGACGACGTATCCGGGCGACCTTCTCGTCGGGCAGCGCACGAGGGTAGCCAACGTAGATGACACGGAGTGCGTCACCGGCTCCTTCGGCCGCTTCTGACGTAATGGGAATGCCGTTTGCCCGAGCAGCTGAGTGGAGATCGAGCGGGAAGCATTGATACGCGTCGAGCACGGTCGCCGCTCTTTCGTAGCTCAGGTGCGAGTGCAGCTCGACCAGCATCGGCGAGAGGATCCGGCTGACCTCAGACGGGTTGCTCGTCAGGTGCGTGAGGCCGAGCTCCGGGTGGAGCGTGCCGAGCGAGGAGACGAGCGCATCCACCGGGAAGTATGACATGCCGAGCTCACGGGCGATCATTCGGGCAAGCGTCGATTTCCCCGAGCGCGGCACACCTGCAACGAGAATCGTGCTCATGATCTCAGTATACTGGTCGTATGTCGGCACTGCACAACGGCACACCATCTGACTACGGACTCGTCCTGATCGGCCGTGTGAGAAGGCTTGAGGACGGCATAGCCCTCCAGATCGGCAAGCGCTACCGAGCGGGCCTCGAAGGCCTGGATGGCTTCAGCCACGCGATCGTCCTCTGGTGGTTCGACAGATTCGACACCGAGGAATCGCGCTCCACCCTCACGATGACTCCGCCGTTTGAGGCGCCCGAACTCGGCGTGTTCGCGCTCAAGGCACCGATGCGGCCGAACCCCATCGGGATGAGCGTGGTCCGCCTGCTCGACGTAGACCTGGATTCCGGTACGATCAGCGTCCCGCGTATCGATGCCTTCGACGACACGCCGATCCTGGACATCAAGCCGTACATGCCCGCCTTCGATCGTGTGGATGGCGCAGAGGTCGCGAAGTGGGCCTCGTCGTGGCGTGAGTCGATGCCCGCCGACGGTGTGGCACTGGAGGCCCCACCGGGCGAGTAGTCAGGTCGTGATCAGGGCCGACGGTTTCTCGATCAGCCTTCTGAGCCGGTGGAGGAAGCGTACGGCCGGTGCACCGTCTACAATGTCGTGGTCGAAGCTCACCGTCATGCAGAGGTAGTCTCGCTCCTCAATCTTGCCATCTCTCAGCCGCGGACGAGCCACGATTCCACCCACCGTGACATTGAGCGTGTGACTCGCCAGAGGGATGCCCCAGCTCGCGCCGCTCCCGAACATGCCCACCGAGGTGACCATGATCGTCCCCGCCTTTCGCTTCAACAAGCGCGGCATTCGGTCTAGGACCCGGAATACGAGCCGCCGGAGAAACGGCGGGATCAGCAGATATGCCCGGATCGTAGCGGCGACCCCCGTCGTCTGCGCGTCCTCGCTTCGGGCACGGTCGATCTCATCGTTGATCTCCATGACCGATTTCCGGTTTGCGGCTCGGATGATCGTCGGAATAACCCTGCTCCGGCCGTCCACGATCCGCTCGACCGTCATGCTCACGTCCACGTCGTTGAAGAGCACGAGCCTGTTGCGCAGATCACGGTATGCGTGTGTCACCGGACTGCGTTCTACCGCCTGCGAGCACGCGGCGATCACGAAGGCGGTGATCGAGGGTTTGCGACCCGTCGTGCGGCCGAGTTCACGCAGGAGATGCCGCGCGTCGCTGACGTCGACCTCGACCATGGCGTGCATCATGTGCTTCCGCGCCGCTGCGGTGAGCACGTCCCTCGTGGCGTGGCGTTCGCGGGGGTAGCGTTGACGTATGTGGTCTTCGTTCATGTGACGATCCATCCTGTGCCGACTCGTGCCGAACGATGCCTGGTGTATGCTACACCATACTATCGCCCGCGTCCGCCTACTTAGATGTCTTAGGAGTTACCCCGGGCGCGAATCGAACGCGCGACCTACTGCTTAGGAGGCAGTTGCTCTATCCCCTGAGCTACCGGGGCGGGTTGCTCCAACTATACCGATTTCTTCGCTTCGGTTGACGAGCTGTTCTCTGCCGCGTTTTCCCACCACCTGAAGTGCACCCATCTGCCTGAGGCTGTAGGTCATTGCCTGTGCGGTGCGGCGTCGGACACCGGTGGCGGCTGCGATCTCTGAGTTCGTGAACTCGCTATCAAGCTCCGGCGGCAGAAGCGCCGCGAAGTCGCTGAGTGAGGACAGCCGGATCACCTCCTGGACTGAGAGCAGTTGCCTGTCCAGAATGCTCACCCCATGGCGCCGCCAGCTTCCCTTGCCGTCTTCGCACCGGATCTCCTGCTGTTCAATAAGCAGGACCTCCACGGTGAGATTGGGGTGGGGCAGCTGTTTGCACAGGTACACCAGTTGGAGGAAGAGGTCCTCTACGCGCCCACGCTTCGGTCAACGGCGTACGCTCTTGAGCTCGCCGGAAGTGCTTATCCGGCTGATCCGATTGACTGCAGCAATAGGATGGACGAGTCGCACCACGTGGTGCTGCACCAGCCGCGCCAGCTTGTCACGGACGGCGGCGAAGGATCCGGTCTGGATCTCCACCAACTCGCCAGGGAGGCGGACGTCAACAACGTACCCGTCGACGTTCGACTCCGCAACCGCGTCGTGATCTGGAGCGCCCGCTCGCACCCACTCCTTCAACGCGGCGTGGAGAGAGGTCTCATTGAGGCTCCCAATACGGGACGACGTCGACGTGCTCATTCCGATACCCGGAAGGTGAGTGTCCAGCCGCAGCCGGGCTCATCGCTCTTCCGGATGCTCCCGCCCAACTCTCCGGAGACAAGCTGGGCTATCAACTCCATCTCAGGACCCTGCGCCAACGGAGTCGGGATCGACGCGGTTACCGTCAGCTGCACCTGGTCCTCCGCCGCGTGGAGCCGGACCGTCGCGATGCGGTTTTGGGTAATAGTAGGTTGTTATGTTTTCGTGTAAAGCGTCGGTTAGGCGCATTACGCGGTCGGTGGTGTTAGACTGCTCTGAGATCACAAGCAATCCGGAAGCGCAGAGATCAGGACGGTCGATGGCCTGTAGCTTTTCTGTGGCGCCCCGTTGCAGCGGGTTGCGACCACGTTCATAGGTTTGGCAGGCCACCGACCGCATCCGTACCAACAGAATAGCACGCCGGACGGGCGATGCTGAATAGTGGAATGGAACGTATAACCGACATCGGTACTCTGCTCTCTTGCTTTCAGGAGAACGAGGAGGAGACGATGGTCACACGATTTCATGGTATCGATCGGCACAAGAAGTACTCGACGGTATCTGTCCTTGATCGAGACGGGCGCGAGATTCGATTCTTGCGCTCATGTCAGATGGAAACGTATCTCGCTGAGTTGGGCCCGGAAGATGCGGTCGTCATGGAGGCTTCCTGTGGCAGTTTCTACTGGGCCGATCGCGTGGAGGCTGCCGGCGCCACCTGCTTCATCCTGGACCCAATGCGCTTTCGCATCATTACCGATTCCTGGAACAAGACCGATCGCCAGGATGCGCGCAACATGGCCAAAGCGCTATGGGTCTTTCTGACTACCGGTGAGTTCGGCATTCCCACGGTGTACAAGCCCAGCGAAACGATCCGGACGCTCCGCCGACTGTTTGCAAGCTACAACCTCCTGAACCGCCAGATCCGCATGCTGAAGAACACGATCCAGGCGATGCTCACCGAGGATGGGGTGACCTTGAGCTCAACCGAACGATCACGACTGTTCAAAGGCAAAGAATCGGTCGCCGAGACCCTCACCGATCGACATCTCTCAGAGGTGATCGTTGAAGCGCTGCAGATTCAGGTGGATCTGCTACGAACCATTACTGAATCGAAAGAGCGGATCGGCCGGAAGATCGTCGAGGCGAGTGCTCCGCTGGATGAGCAGATTCGTCTTCTGATTACCATCCCCGGCATCACCCCGCTGACCGCCTCCGCCTTTCTCGCTGACGTGGGAGATGTTCACCGGTTCCCGAGCCTGCGACGCATGAACGCGTATCTTGGTTTGGGACCGCGGTGCCACGATTCGGGCGGCAAGAGCCGTCCCGGTCATATTACCAGGGAATCGCGCAAGCTGAGCCGTACCATTCTTACCCAGTCGATCTATCAGACGATCAAAGGAACACCCGGGTGGGAGCGTGCCTACGAGGAGCTCAAGGCGCGACGTGGCAGTGGACGAGCTCGCATCGCGATGATCAGGCGGTTATGCGGCATCATGCGCCGGATGCTACTTCAGGGCGAGCAGTTCCACTGGTTAAAGGAGGAACTGTATCGGCGGAAACTCGTCGAATATCAGAAAATCATGGAGGAACGCAAAAAAGAGCGAGATGCTGCTTGACACGAAAACATAGTGGAAGAGTTAAATCATACCTGAATCCGTATAAAAGAAGAGGCAACCCAAACCCAACTCACTGAGGTATAA
>CAYTGY010000281.1:0-4937 GCA_964437265.1 uncultured Spirochaetaceae bacterium
GAGGATGTGGCACGTGCACGGCGCTCGGATGCGTGACGCGGGAGGCTCGATCAACCGGCGCCGCACGCTGATCGCGGGTATTGCCGCCGCGCTCCTGCTCAATCTGGCGCTTGGCATCCACCTCTGGTTGCCGAGGATGACGCCGGCGCGGTTCGCCGCGCCCACGGTGGAGACGGTGCTGCTTGTTGCGCTTGCGGTTCTTGCACACCGCAGGCTCAGCCGGACCGCCGCACGCCACGCCGTCACCGCGGCGCTTGCGGTGATTGGGGCGGTGCTGGTGCTCTTCTCCGTTGGACAGGGATTCTACGTCGCCGTCTACCGCCGCGACTTTGTGCCGTGGACGGACATGGCATTTGTCTCCATCTTACTCAACATGATCCTCCATGTGGAGCTCTTCTCCCGCCCCATTGCCGTGATCGTCCCTATTGCCATTGTGTTTGGGGCGGTGGCGGGGGGAGTCTATGCGGCGCTGCGTGCCATCGCACGAGCCGCCATAGGCATGCCTCCGGGCGTCCGCCGCGCGGTCTTGGCTATCACCGTGATCGCCGCCGTGGCAGCTGAGGTCGCGCTTCCCGGTACGCCAATCTCAGTGGCTGCGGTACGCCAGTTGACGCCGCCCAAGGTCACGACGGCGGATCTCTCCGCGGAGTCGGAACCGGTTTCTCCCTCGGCACTCCAAGATCCGGAAGAGAGCGGCTCAGACAGATCGTCGGGCAACCGGCATTCATTTACGTTCCTGCAGGATCGCGATATCCACCTGTTCATTGTGGAGAGTTACGGCCACACCACGCGAACCAATCCGGAGCACCGCGCCCTGATGGCTCCCGTCTACCAGCGACTGTATGAAACCCTCCGTGGAGGAGGGTACTTCGTGTACTCCAGCTTTCTCAGATCGCCGGCGTTCGGCGGACGGTCGTGGCTGGCGGACGCAACGTTGCTCACCGGCGTGTTTATCGATACACAGGCTGAATACGACGCGTTGCTTGACTCAGAGACCCCCAACCTCACCCATCTGCTGGGAGTGGCGGGCTATCACCGGATCCTCGCCGCACCGGGGACGGATTTTGCCGACGACCGCTGGAAGGCCTTCTACGAGTTCGACACGTACCTGCTGCGTCGCGACTTTGGCTACATGGGCCCGTGGATCGGATTCGGTGCGATGCCGGATCAGTTCTTGATCGACCGGACGTGGCGCATAGCCCAGGAGCTTCCCCGCGATGTGCCGCGGTTCATCAACTACGTGTTGGTCTCCAGCCATGTACCGTTTGACCGGCTGCCTGCGTACCTGGAGAATTGGGAGGAGTTGGGTGACGGCTCAGTCTTCCAGCGGCTCCCAATTCGGACATTCCGGAACAACTGGTTGACCGGCGGCGAGTATCCCGCCGGCTATGTGGCCGGCATCGACTACACCCTCACCTCCATAGTCGCGTTCCTGACCGAGCATCTGGACCGCGAGGCGCTGATTGTGGTGGTGGGCGACCACCAACCGCGGATCCCGGTGAGCGAGTACGAGGCGACGTTCTCCGTACCCATTCATGTCATCTCCCAAGACTACCGGCTGGTTGAGCAGTTCGCGAGCTTTGGCTTCAGCCTCGGTATCACCCCAACGCAGCCGCTGCCGCACCGCCCAATGGACCAGTTCATCCAGATGCTCACCCAGGTGGCGCTGGGGAGGACGTGGGCGGAGTCGCGTCTTGCGCCATAGAGACTGCTGCGGAAATTGTGGAAACGGCGTTTGGGTCTTGGCAGGCCGATGCTACGCACCGGAGCGGAGGAACACCGTATAGCGATACTGGATCACTCCGGACTTGAGCAGCTGCTGGAGCGCGTTGCCGCCCAACAGGTTGTGAAACCACGGCGCCCGGATTGGCAGCCTACGCGTTAGCGCCATACACACGCGGACGCCACGGTCACGGGGTCGGTCGAGCTCCAGATACGGCGTCAGATCCAGCGAACGCTCGAGCACGAACCCCGCCTGCCGCGCCTTGGAGACTAGCTGATCGAACGAGGAGAGGCCCAGCGCGTGCCAGCCGGCACGGAACTCGGCCAGAAGTCGCTCTTCGCGACGACCCGACGGCTTGCGTACCAGCATGTCATCCACAACAACCATCCGCCCGCCGGGCTCCATTGCCGCGGCCAACGCGTTGAGCACCCCTAACTGGTCCGGCACGTGCAGCAGCGACTCAATTGCGTATGCAGCCGCGACGTTGCCGATCTGCCACCAGACATTGGGGGCAGCAATGTCACCGCAGATCACGTGGTGCGGGGCGACATGCGCTGCGGCTGCGTCCGCCTGTACATCCGAAAGGGTGACGCCGACGAATTGCCCCTCCAGGCGGGCCGCCAGGTAGCGAATGCTCCCACCCACGCCACATCCCAGATCCACCACCGGCAACCGGTCACGCGCCGGCACGGTGGCGAGATCCTCCAAAATCAGGTGATTCGCATACTCAATTGCCTCAGGCCGGCTCTCCACGCCGGGGGCCCACACGGCCCGTCGGATGGCAAGCTGAGAGCCTCCGTGACCCAACGAGATGAACCGGCGGGTGTTCCGGTTGTAGTACTCGCGCACCTCTTGTGGTCCGTCCATCATGATCCCCTTATGCTGCGGAAGCTACTGCCTTCGAACACCGACAAACAAGCATGGACATATCCGGAGCGCCGTCGGACAGGGGTACAGCCCGGCAATCGCGTATGGGTAGGCGGTAGGAGATCACTCCAGCACATCCGGATCACGCAGCTCATGGGAAAGCTGGGTGCGCCGTTCCACGCCTACACGCTTGAGAATAGCACTGACGTGGTAGTCAATGGTCTTCACGGAGACATCCAGAAGCTCCGCAATTTCCCGGTTGGTGTACCCTTTGACCACCAGCCGGAGGACCTCGACCTGCCGGGAGGTGAGGGCCCAGAGAATAGCGGCCTCCTCAACATCCAGAGGATGCGTCATGTCAGACCCGCCGGCATCCGGATGTAATGTGGCGTGGCCGGCGCCGGGCCACTGATTCACATGCGCCACCAGTGTTTCCCTGAGTCGCACTGCGACAACGCGGTTGGCGTTCACCAGCGCAGTGAGTTTGGCAACCAGCACGGGTCCGTGAAACGGCTTGCGGATGTAGTCAACGGCACCCAGCCCAAGTCCCTCCAGTTCGCTCTCCTGGTCCGCACGGGCGGTCAGAAAGACGAACGGCACCGGCGGCAGCCGCTTCTCCTCCTGAAGGCTCCGATACCACTGGAACCCACTGAGGCCGGGCATCATTACATCCGCGACAATCCCGTCCACCTCACAGGCGTCCAATCGAGCGTTCGCCTCATCCACATTGGCTGCAGTCAGGACGGTCATGTGCGGCGCCAGGAGCTGCTCCAGGTTGGTACGCATCTGATCGTCATCCTCAACCACCAGCACACGGGCAAGAACCGGCATGGTGTGACCGCGCGGAGCCCGCTGATCCGCGCCGGTCACCGCCGGGGTCTCCGGCCTCGGCACCCCAGGATTGGGAGAGTCACTGTTTTCCTGCTCACCATTAGGGGACACGACTGGCAGAACAATCACAAAACGGGCGCCGCCGGCAGTTGGCTCGTGCCGGATGGTACCGCCGTGCATATCCACCACCTGCCGGGAGAGCGCGAGTCCCAGCCCCAACCCCGGCGAACCGGCGGTGACATACGGCTCGAACAGATTGTGCCGGACCGATTCGGGAACACCGGGCCCTGAATCCGTGACGGAGATGGTCACCTGATCGTCCCGGCCCTCAGGTTGAGAGATATCCACCAGAACAGAGCCGCCGGCGGGCGTCACTCGCAGTGCGTTGTCCAGCAGGTTTCCCATAACGGAGCTGAAGAGCTCCATATCCACGTTCACCCGCACGCGCTGCGCACGCTCGGAACAGCTGAGGGTAATCTCAGCCTGCTCCGCCTTGGGCATGAAGTCCTCAACTGAGCGCTTGACAACCCACTCAATTGCGATGAGGCGGGGATTGGGTGTGCGTCCCAGCAGGTCCAGCCGGGAGTGGAGCATGAGATTGTCGACGTGCCCGGCAAGTCTCTCCGCCTGCCGCCGCATTGACGTGAACACAGGGTCAGTGGGGTGCAGTATCCGGTCCGGCGGACCGCTGCCGGCACGCTCAATCAGGAGCCAGAGATTGGCAAGCGGCGTTCGTAATTCGTGGGACACCGCTGCAAGCAGCTCACTCTTGGACTGGTTGAGATGCATCAGACGAGCGCGCTCGACCCGCATCTCTCGAACGCGCCTGGTAACGCTTACGGAGAGCAGCAGGGCGCAGACAACTACGCCATATTGTACCGCGTCCGCAAAGAAGACGGTAAAACGGTAGGGACGAACGCCAAGGTCGTAGATGAACGAGAGCACGGCCGTACCTAAAAAGACAAAGACTGACAGCGAGTAGGTGAACGCATTGCGTTGGCGCTTCACCAACCCCACAACGCCGGCTGCGCCCATAGTCAGAAGTGAGGCAAGCATCACCACGCCGTCGGCTCCCGCAAAGACCCCGGGCAAGAAATAGTTGCCCATGACCGACAGCGGCCCGGCAATAACGAGTCCCGTCAGCAAAACGTGGATGGGCAACATGGTCACGCGCGTACGGAGGTACGCCCGTGTGAACAGCGCCATAAAGAGCAGCGCAACCATGGCAAGGATGCCTGAGAGAGACAGCGCATCAACGGGAAGGACCGATCCAACCAGTCCCAATCCGACGCGTCGAACGGCAAGGAGATAGGGGATTGCGAAGAGGAGGAAGCCCAGGAAGTAGTGATATGAGCGATCGCTAAACGACAGGAGGATCACGGCATTGTACACAAACACGCCGGCGATGATCCCCAGGAGTATGCCGGTAAGGATATGATCCGCAGCCAGCCGGCTCAACTGTCCTTCCAGCGAACGCAGTGTCAATCCAACCCCGGCGATGTTGTAAGTCTTCACA
>CAYTGY010000282.1:0-4923 GCA_964437265.1 uncultured Spirochaetaceae bacterium
TTAGAGAACTGGCGGTACGGAGCGTCAACGTCGCGGAGCGAGCCGGGCAGATGCTGACTGAGATTGTGCCGGATATCCAGCGGACCGCGGAGCTGGTCCAGGAGATCAGCGCGGCCAGCAACGAGCAGAACTCCGGTGCGGACCAGATTAACAAGGCGCTGACGCAGCTGGACCAGGTGATTCAGCAGAACGCCTCTGCGAGCGAAGAGATGGCCGGCATGGCGGAGGAGCTGAGCTCACAGGCGGTGGCACTGCAGGATGCGGTTGCGTTCTTCAAGCTCAAAGGCGCGGCCAACGCGCAACGCCGCCTGGAGGCACCAAAGCAGCAGCCGGCACATGCACTTCCGGCCCACCACACTGGATCCGGAACAACGGCCAAGCCGAGCGCCAAGATTAGCACCACCAGGATGACCGGACCGGTGGACCCGCCGGACAACGGTAATCGAGCAGAGACGCACCCCGGCGCAACAATAGTCCTTGACGGTGACGACGACGCATTTGAAGAGATGTAGCGTCTCGCAATAGCTCGCTCCCGTGGAGCACCGCGCATCCGGCCGCCTGACCCCTGCTTCAGGCCCTCCGGAGTGC
Source organism: uncultured Spirochaetaceae bacterium (assembly GCA_964437265.1). GTDB lineage: Bacteria > Spirochaetota > Spirochaetia > DSM-27196 > SLST01 > CAYTGY01. The sequence continues at coordinate 589 of CAYTGY010000282.1, forward strand.
GGTGCTCCTTTTTTTGGTGACAGCTGAATAGCCGGCCGGTGTTGGTGTAGAGTAGCCGAGGAGAGGAACAATGAAGAAACTGATCCTGTTTTTGCTGATTGCGGTACTACTCGTGTCCATGACCGGCTGCGCGGCAGGGCCAAATCCCGGCAAAAAAATCGCGGATGAGGAGGGAGACGTGGCGGGCTTCATCATGGGAGTCTGGCATGGCGTCATAACACCGGTAGCGTTTGTTATTTCGCTCTTCAACAAGTCCATCAACATCTATGAGACGCACAACAACGGCGGCTGGTACAACTTTGGGTTTGTGCTTGGCCTCACCATCATTTTTGGCGGTGGCGGCGGTGGATCCTGCGCGGCCAACCGAAGACGGCGCAGAGACTACTAGAACAGGAATACCATCATCCGGCCGGGTCGTGATAAGGTAGGCACCATGCGCGGTCTGCCTGCATTAGCGGCCCTCGTGATGGTATCCGCGGCGGTCCTCGGGTGTGGCGGCGGGACCGAAATGCCCGCGCCGGGCAACCCTGTGACCGCACCGCTGCCGGAGCCTCCGGGACCGGCTCACGGTGGCTCCAAGGTTGGAGTCCGTGCCGTTGAGCTTGAGGGTGCGGCGCTCACGTGGCGGGGAATCGAGCCCGCGTCACGGGATGCAACCCGGCTGGTGGTGGCCGGCGAATCACTGGCCACCGACGCATCCGTCTTGACCGATCAAGCATCCACCTGCCGTATCTCGCTTGGTCCGATTACAGATATTGAGCTCGCAGAAAGCACCATACTCCACCTCATTGAGGTGACGTTCCAACCACCGCGGTCGGCGGTCATCGCACTCAGTGCGGGAACAGCCACAGTTGCCGTGTCTGAGCTGGTTGGCAACGAACGGCTATTGCTCAAGGTTGGACAGGTCTCCGCGAGCAGCCGCGGCGCCACCTTTGCCGTGACCCGACGCGACGGAGCGGTGCGGGTTTCCGTGAGCGACGGCGAGGTGCAGCTTGCACCGTGGGTCATCCAGCCGATGATCCGGCACGCGGTCATCTCAGCACGCCCAGATGATCGCGCCCTTGCATTGCAACTACGTGCGGATTCTGGCCTGACGCTGTGCGCCGGGCAGGAGAACACGATTCCGGACGCCTTCACTACCCCACGCTACGCTGAGCTACTCCATCTGCTGCAGGAAACTACCACGGAGGATGGCCTGGTTGATGAGATCGCCGCGGCACGGCTACTGCTACCGGAGATCATGAATGAGCTGGAAGGCCAACCGCCGGTTGCCGCTGCATCAGGGCAGGCCCAGGCCACACCACAGACCACGCCGGCCGCATCGCCGCCTCCCGCACCGGCTCCCCCGCCTGCTCCCGCTGAACCGGAGCAAACCCTGGACCAGATCGCTACTGAGCCGGAGCGGCCGAAGAGCACGGTCTCCGCGGAACCGGATGTGGCGCCGCCACAGAGCAGCGCCGAGGACCCAGCCAAACAGGTGCCGGCTCCACCGGAAGAATCAGTGCCGGATGCGGAAGATACCGTGCTCTCCGAAGAACCGCCCGCTCCCGCCGGAGCGGCCGCTTCCACCGGAGCGGAAAGGACCGCCGTCCAGCCACCGGAAGATGGCGGAGTGGTTACTGACCACCAGCAGACAGACGTAGATGGTGAGCCCAATACCCAGCGCCAGGCTGACGGCGACGTCGATTCCGGGGCCGATTGATCTGCGTAGCGAACCGAGAATGTCGCTGAATTGCACCAGGAAGAGGCTGGCCAGGATCACGGCGCCGGCGATCACCCACCCGCGCAGCGCAAACGGCTGGGCACTGCTGTTGCCCAGAAACCGGTAGAGCCTGCTTTCAGCTTCCAGCCGTACGGCAGCCATGATACGTGCGGTCAGCTCCGGGTTCGCGGTAAGCGCCGCCGGCAACCGGACGGCGTCCTCCGCGTCCGCAATGGTTTGTGCAAACGACCGGCACGCCGGACACGCTTCCAGGTGCTCGGCGACTGCCGGTGGCGGCGTCCGACCGGCATCAAGATCAAGAATGACGTTCCGCACGTCGTAACAGTTCATAGATCACCTCCTGCAGACTCCGTCAGCTGCTCCTTCAGCAGCAGTTTTGCCCGCCGGATATGGGACCGCACCGTGTTGAGCGGGTACCCGGTTGAATCGCTGATCTCCAGATAGGAGAGCCCAAAAAAGAAGTACATATCCACACACACACGGTAGCGCGGTGGGAGCGCTCGCATAGCATCCATCACGGCCTGCGCAGCTTCCCGTCGCTCCATGGCCTCCGCCGGCGTCTCCTGCTCGGACGGCACGGAAAGCTCGTCAATTGAGTCAAGCTGAACACGACGACCGGCGGTCCGGACAGCCAGGTTGTACGCAATGCTCATCAGCCAGGAGAAGAAACGTCCCTCGCCTCTGAACGAGTCCAGCTTCTGGTAGGTCCGTACGTAGACCTCCTGGACAAAATCCTCCGCGTCATGGTGGTTGCGGAAGAATCTGCACCCGAACACGAGCAGCCGTCGCTGATGACGGTTGACCAACCCGGCGAACGCGTCAACATCGCCGTCCAAGACGCGTTGTACGTCCGTGCGGTCCGCTTCCGCCTGTGAGATGTACGGGTCCTGGATGTCCTCACCATTCGCTGCTGCCATTGCGGTCCAGGTGGGGCGGTCATCTGTCCGGATCATGATCCCGGAGCACGTAGTAGGCCAGCAGGCTGAACCCCACGGCAAGCGGAATCAGACCGCCCAGGAGAGTGTAGGTTGCCCCGTCTTTCACCACAAAGAACACGGACAGAACAAACCCTACCCCGGCGGTGATCAGCCCGGCAAGCAGGCTGAACGACTTGAGATCTACCTCAGGCGGCTGGACTCCGCGGTCAATGAGCTTCATACGCTGCTTGTGGCGCCACAACAGAAAGAAGAAGATGATCACGGACCCCGTCACAATTGCGACAATGGGGATCACGGTGAGCATCACCTGAGCCGCAACAGAAAGAACCGGACCCATCTACGCTCCCTCACTTGACATTGATGGTTTGGCGCGAAAGCTCACCTCCGCACCCACCACGGGCAGTCTACCACGCGCAGCCGGCGCTCTTGAAGCCCGTGCACGCTCGCCCGCGGCGGCGCGATGTCGGTGCATCATCTCCCGCGTCATCACAAAGTGGTGATGTCCCTGGATAGCCATGGTAACAATCCGGACAATCAGATCCGGCCGTAGTCGCAGCGCACGCAGCATGAAGCGGATATACATGGGACCATAGGCTGAGAAGGTCTGGCGCAGCAACGACCTGACAAACCCCTGAACCTCCCGCCACTCAATCCGCTTGGCCAGACCGCGGGCACGCTTCAGCGGCGGATACCGGCGGAGGAGCTCCATGCAACGGGCAAAGTAGCGCCGCGGTGTGTAGATGCTACGGATCACCCGGTTATACCCTGCCTCCAGCTCCGCGGCGGGCATCCGCGGGATGAAGTTGAGCAGTGTATCATGGGTATTGTTTCCGTTGCTATCTGAGAGCATGCGTCCTTCACGTTTGAGCCGGTCGTAGAGCCGGGTATTCGGCAACGCCATCAGCAGCCCAACCATTGCGGTGGGGACGGCCAGTTCCTGAACAAAGCGGATCTGCTGATCAAAGATAGACGGTGGATCGCTATCAAACCCAATGATGAATCCACCGGTTACCTCAACACCCGCTTCCTGAATGGCGCGCACCCGCTCGCGGGTGTCCCGCCGAAGATTCTGTTGCTTGCCTGCGCCGACCAGTGACTCCGCAACCGGGCTCTCAATACCCAGGAACACCATCCCGAATCCGGCGGTCACCATCGCCGACAAGAGCTCGCGATCGTCGGCGAGGTTGAGGCTTGCCTCCGTAGAGAAGTTGAACGGATAGCCGTGTTCCTGCTGCCAGCCAATCACCGCCACCAGCAGTTCCTTCACCGCGCGTTTGTTTCCAATGAAATTGTCATCAACAATAAAGAGCGAGCCCCGGAATCCGGTAACGTAGGCCGCATCCAGCTCCGCAATAAACTGCTGCGGATGCTTGGTACGGCTCTTGTGGCCAAAGAGGTGCACGATGTCGCAGAACTCGCAGTTGAACGGGCATCCCCGGGAAAACTGGATTGGTAGCGTGTCATAGTAGTGCATCTTGAGGAGATCAAAGCGCGGCACCGGCGCCGTCCCAATGTCCGGACGCCGCTCACACTGATACATCGGCTGGGCAGCGCCTTCCTCGTACTCCGCAAGGAATTGCGGGAACGTCTGCTCCGCCTCTCCCAGCACAAAGTGTGTGACACCGCTGATCTGCTCGTGACAACTGGTGGCGTACGGCCCGCCAAGAACCACCG
>CAYTGY010000283.1:0-4922 GCA_964437265.1 uncultured Spirochaetaceae bacterium
TTAGAGGTCCAGGATTTTCTGGACGCGGTGACGCTCAGCGCGCAGACGGCCCTCCGAGACAGCATTGGGGCACACAATTTGGACACGCTGCTGAGCGAACGGGTGCGACTTGGCCGCGAGATTCAGGGCATAGTCGATGCCAAGACCAATCCGTGGGGTATCACCATCCTCTCAGTCGAGTTGAAGGAGATCCTCATACCGGAGCCGTTGCAGGACTCGCTGAGCAAGGTAGCGCAGGCGTCCCGCGAACATGATGCGCGGATCATCCTGGGCCAGGCCGAGGAGAAGGTTGCGGGTCACTACGCGGCGGCGGGGCGCAACTACGAAGGTGCCCCGGAGGCGCTCAGGCTGCGGGGAATGGCGATGATCTATGAGGGCGTTCGACAGCACGGCGGGCTGGTAATGATACCTGCTGAAGCACTGGGTTCCATGAACCTGGGCAGTATCCTGGGAAGCGTTGCATACGCCCGTGGGGGTGTTTCCCCGCCTCCTCCCGAAGCCCCACAGGGTGACGCGACCGGACCCGCGTAGTACCTTTGGGACAAAGGAGCGTTTGATGCGAAAGACCACGGTTACCCTTGGTGTTCTCCTGCTCGTAGCCCTTACGGTTCTTTCTGGATGTGTAGACGTCTTCCAGTACGTCTCCGGTCGCGGAGACACGCTCGATGTCTTCCTCCGGGTCACCTTACAGAAGAGTGCGTTCGAGTTGGCTGCCTCGTTCGACGAAGAGCCGCAGGATCTGGACCAGATGTTTGAGGAGGAGTTCCAACTCAATCGCGAAGAGGTAGTGGGAGAGCTACCTGCAGGACTGCAAGCGCAGTTCAGACAAGTGCAGAACGAGTTCGAGTTCGGCTTTGAGCTCGAGTATGAGTTGCAGCGCTCCCAATCAACATCACTTCCGGAAGGCGAGGCGCCGTTTGTTCCTCGCGTGACACAGCGGTCGATAATGATTCCGCTGGCGGAGGCGTCCGAAGGTGGCGGAGGCGGCACAGACCAGGGCGGAGACCAGTTCGCCGCGGCGTTTTTTGGAAGCTCCAAGTACCGGCTGGCCATCTCCAAACGCCTGATATCCCGCGTGAGCTCGGCACGAATTCACACCGGTGACCAGGTAGTGGAGCTCGAGGTATTTGATCTGCCCGATATCTGGATGGTAGAGTTCCCGGTTTCCTTCTGGTTAATGGCCGGCGAGCCTCCCACCGTGGAGGTGATCTTCTGATCCGCCCGCTGAACGCTGCGCAGGGTTGAGCCTGCTTGACGTATCATGATGAGTAAGATTCCACTCAGGCCTCAAAGGCTTCACCCGGGGAGCCGTGTCGCGGTGGTCAGCCTCTCCGGCGGTCTGGCTGCGTCCTTCCCGGGTGTCTTTGAGCGAGGGCTTGATTCGATTCGGAAGCTGGGGCTGGAGCCCGTCAGTTTCCCTACCACGAAGATGTCGGGTGAGGAGCTCTACCGGAACCCTACCGCTCGCGTACGGGATCTCCACGATGCGTTGTACGACCGGTCAGTTGCGGGCATCGTGTCGGCGATCGGCGGGTACGAGTCGGTCCGATTATTGCCCCGGCTGAGAGCACGCTGGTTCCGTGAGAATCCAAAGCTCATCCTGGGGTCTTCAGATGCAACGACGTATCTCTGCTTCGGTGCCCGCGCCGGACTACGAACGTTCTACGGCCCCTCGGTGATGGCGGGATTCTCACAGATGGATGATCTACCGCCGGAGTTCCCGGCATTTCTTCGCCGATTCCTTTTCTCGAATTGGAGCGAGTTCGAGCTAACGCCGTTTCCGGCGTACACGCACGGATACACGGGGTGGACCAAGGATGGCCGCGGCGGAGTAGCGCGGCTGACCACCGAGCGGGTCGGGTGGCACGTGCTACAGGGAAGCCGCCCATCGCGCGGCGTGCTGTGGGGCGGCTGTATTGAAGTGCTAGAGTTTATAAAGGCCACCGCATTCTGGCCCACCCCCGGCTTCTTTGACCGCGTGGTACTGTTCCTGGAGACCTCGGAGGAGAAGCCGCCGCCAAACCGGGTAGGGTACATGCTCCGCAACTACGGGGTGGCTGGGGTCCTCATGCGGCTTTCCGGCCTCATTATCGGGCGCCCCAAGGACTACAGCGTGGCTGAGCGTGAAGAGCTGGACGCGTTGGTGCATGGCATCGTCTCAGACGAGTTTGGTGCTACGGAGCTACCCGTATTCACCGATGTGGACATTGGGCATACCGACCCGTCGTTCATCCTGCCAATCGGCGGAGTCATCGAGCTACGGCCGGCCGAGGGGCGCTTACGGCTTATCGGGTCGCCGTTCAGCGGGTGACTGGCTCTGCGTGTCCGGAGATTCCTCGAGCATCCCGAGAAACTCTGGCCAGGGAGACCGTGCAGGTGCGGCAGCGGTGAGTCGCAGATCTTCTCCGGTGACCGGATGTCTCAATCGGACTTCGTGCGCATGTAAATCGATTCCGCCGCCGGCGAGTGACCTTCGGGCGCCGTACTTCAGGTCGCCACGGACCGGCCGGCCCGCGTGCGCCAACTGCGCGCGGATCTGGTGGTGGCGGCCGGTGATGAGTGAGACCTCCACCAAGGTCAGGCGGTCTCCGCTCAGGAGCGTTCGGTAGCGCAGCTTCGCTTGTTTGGCACCCTGAACCGACATGCCCACCACCATCGTCTTGTTCCGGCGACCGTCGTGCCGAACATGGTCTATGAGATCCCCGGCAGCCGGCTCTAGAGGCCGCTCGGTGAGCGCGCGGTAGGTGCGAACCACCTCGCCGCATTGGAACGCCGCCTGAAGACTCGCGGCTGCCGCAGCGGTCCGTGCAAACAGGACAACGCCGCTTACCGGCTGATCGATGCGGTGAACCACACGCACATCGCCCTGCAGCACGTCGCCAAGCGCCCGGTGCAGCGTGATTCGCGAATCGTCCGTCCTTCGGGCCTCTACCGCAATACCGGTCGGCTTATCGACTGCCACCAGCCAACGGTCCTGAAACAGCAGGCGCCCATAGCTCGCAGGGAGAGTGCGTCCCATGGCGCTACAGGACCGCCGTCGAGAGCGGCGGAAACCCGTTGAACGCGGCTGAGCTGTACGTGTAGGTGTATGCGCCGGTTGAGTAGAAGTAGACACGATCACCTGGTTTCGCGCCGCGCGGCATTTCGTACTTGAAGTCCTCGTACAGGACATCCATGCTGTCGCACGTCGGTCCCGCCAGGATCACCGGTTCCGGCGTACCGTCCGCGTCAAAGCAGAGTGGATACTTGATCGCCTCTCCAATGGTCTCAATCAGCCCGCCGAAGATCCCTACATCCAGGTACACCCACCGGTACAGACCGTGCTGTACCTTCTGTGCGATAAGGATCACCTCTGAAACAAGGACACCGGCATCGCCTACCATGTAGCGGCCCGGCTCGCAGAGGACCATCGGCATCTGATCACCAAATCGGTGATCCAGAAAGCGACGGAGCGCTCCTGCATACTCCTCAATCCGCAGCGTCGGATGGAGGTACTCGCTCGGGAAGCCGCCGCCCAGGTTGATCATCTGGAGATGAATCCCGTCCGCGGCCAACTCGTCAAAGACCGCTTTGCTGGTTGCCAACGCATCATCCCACGCACCAATGTCTCGCTGCTGGCTTCCAACGTGAAACGAGATCCCAAACGGCACAAGCGCTCGTTTGGCGCTCTCTGCGATTATGGAAACGATCCGCGACGGGTGTGCACCAAATTTGCGCGTCAGCGGCCAGTCGGAGCCCGTTCCCTGCGTGAAGATGCGGAAGAACACCCGCGCGCCGGGTGCAAGCTCAGAGATGTTAATCACATCCTCCATAGAGTCGCTTACAAAGAGATCTACGCCGTGTTCGCGCGCGTATGCAATGTCGCGGCGCTTCTTGATGGTGTTTCCAAAGCTGATCCGCTCCGGGCGAACCCCCAATTGCAACAGAAGGTCCAGTTCGTACCGCGAGGCTATGTCAAAGTTGGACCCCAGGTCGTTGAGCAGCGTGAGCACCTCCGGCATTGGGTTCGCTTTCACCGCATAGTAGATATGAGTAGCGGGGAGCAACTCCTGCAACGTGAGATACCGTGACCGGACCATCTCCAGATCAACAAGGAGGACAGGGGTGTCGAGGTCGGCTGCGCGACGCTGGATACGCGCGAATCGTTCGCCACCTCCGAATCTGGTGTCACGTAGCGGGACTTGGCTGTTCAGCATGACTCCTCCTATCTACATTGTATGCGCTTGATGGCGGAGCGGAAACATCCGGAAACAGTACGTTTTCACAACCGGCCTGCGATGATACTATGCAGCCGGATGCAGCGGCGGGGACCGCATGAGGTGAAGAGATGGAAGATCAGAACGATCTTGCAGCGCTCGAGCGTGTGGGCGAGGCCGAAGAAGGAGTAGTGATGCAGACCGGTATCTTCTACGTGAAGGTGAAAGATGACTTGAAGAAGGCGTTCCAGGACTTCTTTCCTCACATGTCCAGCGCCTACATAAGTATGGCAAAGCTCTTTGAGAAGGGGCGGAGGTACCCCGTCCTGGCCGTGGAGAAGGTGACCGTCTTCACAAAGGACGGAGATGAGACGGAGAGCGCGCGCTTCCTGGTGCCTTCGGAGAATGAGAACTTTATCTGGATTCAGTGCGAGCTCTTCTCATTCGCCGGCATCGGCCCGGAAGACGAATAGTCGTGCTTCGTTCAGTGACTCTTCCGGTGCTCTCCGCATTTGGAGCATCGCCTGACCCGCACGGTGAGCAGTACACCCTCCACCCCACCAAAATCATTGCGCTTGGGCTGAACTACCGGGACCACATCGCTGAGAGTCTTTCGGTGAAGGTGCGTGGGTTCGGCTCAGATGAGCCGGCGGAGCCCGTCCTGTTCCCCAAGACCACGAATGTCCTTGTCGGTCCGGGAGAGGCAATAATCCTTCCCAGAATAGT
>CAYTGY010000284.1:0-4917 GCA_964437265.1 uncultured Spirochaetaceae bacterium
CCACCGAAGAGCAGAAGCTTCTCCGTGAGGGTAGTCTTCCCGGCGTCCGGATGACTGATGATGCCGAAGGTGCGTCGTCGCTCAATTTCACTCTGTAGCGTTGTGGGATCGCTCACGGGTAGTTCCTGTTTGGATGTGTATGAAGGTAAGGTACTGACAGAACGACGTCCGGCCAAGGGGCGGTCACTATGACGCGGAGGCCGCCAGGACCCGCCGCGCGAATCGCGACCTACTCAACAGCAACAGAAGCACAAACGACAACACGGCTGCCAGCGCAAACAGACGAATCGAGGAAGCCAATCCGACGCGGTCAGCCACCGCTCCAAACAGCGCCGGGCTCAACGCCTGAGTGGTTGTCATTGCAGCCATCATGATGCCGAATATCTGCCCGCTCCCGAGTTGCGGCCCAAAGTCCCGGATGAGGGAGTTCTGCAACGGTATGCAGGTCATGGCGGCTATGCCAAGGAGAAACACGACAGTCGCGAGCGCTACGGCGGAGGTCAGCGTGCCGAGGAGGAATACCAACGGCGGTACACACGCCAGGGCGACCAGCTTGACTCGATACGGCTGAAGCCGATCTCCAAGGTATCCCCCAATGCGGGCACCCAACACCCCCCCTCCAAAGAAGAGCGCGCCCACGAACGCGGCAATATCCGGATCCAATCCCGCTACGTCCACAAAGTAGGTTGGCATGAAGCTCAGAATCCCGGTGACTGCGACAAAACGCAGCATGTTGCTTATCAAGTACACCGCCAGCAGCGCTCCGGAAGGCCGCTTGGCGGGCCCGGATGCCATCGCGAATTCCGGCGGCCGGTTGCGCGGCTGCGGATCTCCCGCGGTGCGCCGCGACTCGAGCAGAAAGACGATCCCTGCAACCAGTCCCGGGATCGCGACCAGCAGAAGGACGATTCTCCACGATACAACCCGCAGGAGCACGCCCACGACGACGAACATCACGGTCAGGGTCGCTCCGCCCCACGACTCAAAAACCCCGAAGAACGAGGCGCGTCGGGCCTTCACCGCCTGGTCGATAGCCCCGTACATGGTTGGGTGGAAGACGCTCACACCCACGGCCGCCACCATCAACGCCGCCACGAACAGTGGCAGCGGCGCACTGGCCGCGCCTGCGGCGAAGCCGACGGCCGTCAGCAGAAACCCCGCGCCGATCAGCTTCCAGCGATGCACCCTGTCCGACAGCTTACCCACAAAGAGCGACGTGACGGCCACGACCAGAAGATAGATTGAGATGACCGACCCGCCCCCGGAGTACCGAAGCTGATACTGGCTGAGCATCAGCGGCAGGACAACGGGAAGAATCATCCAGTAGAGATCGTTCGCGCCGTGACCGGCAAACGCGAGGAGGCGGAAACGGAACGAATCCATCTGGTTCATCTCAGCGTCGTCTTGCATACCTGCCGGATACTACTCGAGCGCAACGGCTCGCACAAGAGCTCAAACGAAAAGCGAAGCGTTCAGGCAGGCGCCGCGATTCGCCGGAAGCGTGAACCGGAATCGGTGGCGGGCGGCGGCGCCCGCCCTACTCCGCCCGGAACCGGTCCACGGTCACGGCTATCTGGAGCACGCCGGCTTCCGCAGCTGCCTCCATCTGCTGCCGCGACACCGGAAAGCGCACGTCCAGTACGCCAACGGTTGGCTCGCTGCGCTCAGGCGGGAGCGCAACGGTGGCCGTTCCCCAAAACGGGCTGACGGCAAACTCCCCGTACGCGGAGAACGTCTCACCCACATAGAGATCCAGATCCCCACGTGCAAGCTCATCAGATTGCACATCGAAGTAGAGCGCCGACTGGTCGCCGGCCGGGATCTCCAGCACCACGTACGCGCTCAGGACGAACGCGCGGCCTGCATCCACATACTCGGCGAGCTCCGGCCCCAGCTGTGCTGACGCAGAGAGCCGGAGGCCCTCGCCCTGCACCGCCGCCACGTGGTCCACTGCGAGCGACACGCCTGAAACCCCCGGCGTCACTTCCACCGTACCGGCGTCGGTGGCCGCGTAGTCTACGTAGGCGAAGGACTCGTAGAGATCGATCGCGAATGTGGCATCAAACTCGCCTGACTCGAACTCCGCAATAAGAGCCGGCGTCTCCCGCGTGTAGAAGCCCACGTTGTCCACCTGGAGCTCACCGGAAACGACGGCGTCGCGTGGGAACGCATACCGGACAACGTTGGCGCCGTAGGGCACGGTGAGCTCGAGCGTTGCCGGTTGTTCGGACGGCCAATCTGCGGCAAGCAGGCCAAACGGTACCGTCACTCGCTGCCACTCACTCGGGGTCACGGACAATGGGACGGAGCGACCGGCGTCGTCACGAATACCGATGCGAATCACCGCCGCCATCCCCGGATTGAGCTCGAACGTCACGCCGGTGGATCCGGCCGGTACTCTGCCAAGCGACAGCATCAGGGTGACGTACCCGTCGGTATCAGTAAAGGTCAGGTAATTGAACGGTTCGTCGAACTCCGCACGGTACCGATAGGCCAGCGCCGCACCACCGTCACGCTCAACCGGTGCCACCGATCCGGTAGCGTCGACAAACCTCGGGCCCCAGAATGCCTCCTCGGTCGCAGGCGAGGTGCGAACGCGCCGGTCATCAAAGGTCTCAACAATCGTAAGCTCGAGGTTGCCCACCTCCATGGAGAGCCTCTCCTGCTCGGCCACCGTGACGGTAGTTGACGCCGGGCGTGCTGCGTGGGCACTGCCTGCAAACGTGGCGCGGACACCCCACACCACCACCCCGGTCTCCACATCTATCAGCTGCGCGTTCAGTACGTGTGAGGTGTCCGCCGCCGCTTCAATCACCGAGCCGGTGAGAATCACGTCCGCCCCCGCCATCCGTCCTAGCCGTGCCTGCGTCTGGTCGTCGACCAACTCGGATGCCTGGAACTCCATCTCAGAGAGGAGCTGCTCCACCGCGCGCCGGCTTACCACCGATAACCCAGCCCGGTCCACGGCGGCAAGCTCGGTGGTGAGGCCCTCCGCAAGGTAGTCGCTAAAGGGGCTCACCTGCGGCTCGGCGGCACCGGTGGTGAAGAAGGAGACGGTGAGCGTGGCCGGGAGCCGGTCCTCCAACGCGCCGGCAACTCCTCTGGCAACTTCCTGGATCAGCACATCGATCCCGGGCTGCGCCGGCCCAGCTACCTCTGGTACAGCATCGGCCGGGGCCGCAGGCGGGGTGGCGCATCCGGATAGCGCCAATGCCAGACAAACAAGCGCGCCCGCAGTCACCACACAAATGCTTCTCTCGAGTCCCCTCATCGGTCACCCCCCTGTGGTCAGTATACTCCCAGCTTGGTCACCCGTGGATATGCAAGCAGGCTCCGCACCTGAGCCGTGGCTTTCTTGCGACTTAGATCTCCAGCCCCTGGATAAACCGGCGCTTTGCGTCCAGGTACTGCGAGAGCACCTCACTCACCTCCGCGATCAACCGCATGAGCACGGCGTACACGGGGTTGTGCGCGTGGTCGGAGAGGAAGTCCAGAAACTCGCGCGACGAGCCGAACGCGCTGTCGAACTGGGCATCTGAGGCGGTGGACTTCTCCTCCACCCAACTACGGTTGAGACGGAAGCCCACCTCCAGCTCACCGCCATCGACGGAGTCCCCTGAAAACAGCGTCCGGCGCTCTGAGATCGGAGGCCTGATCTCCATCGCGAGAATCGGAATCTGCGTCTCTACCGTATGCTCGCGCCGCTTGCCCACGTTGAGGTCTCCAAGCGAGAATCCCTCGGGAATGGTGTCAATCACGTGAATGTTATGCGTCTTCCAGACAAAACGGACGTGGCTCCCGCGGTCGGTTCGTGAGACGCTCACGGTGAGATCTATGGTGTCGGTGATCTCTCTATGCGTGATGCGGACCGATGTAGGCAGCGTGTGATTCAACCCGCTCGAGTCTTCGAGCACCCGGAACAGCTCCGCGGCCTTTGCCCGGACCAACTGCGACTTCGCCTGGAGCAACTCCTGGATCTCGTCCGCGTACTGCTCGAGCTGTTTGACGCGGAGCTGGTCGCGAACGATGCTCGCTACGTCTTCGTCAAAGCCACTGTCTTTGAGCGACTCATATGCCTCGTCTGCATTCGTCGGTTCGTCCGCCATGCGACCTCCGGGTCATGCTACCATGTGCACCGTGCGCCGGTCGACGTGGATGCTGAAGAACTGTCGCAGATGCGGCCACGAGCCGTTGACGGTGTGGCCGTGAGTGCCGGCTGAGCGGTGGACGTGGCCAACCAGGTGGAGCCATGCTCGCCGGCCCACACGGCGGAGCTCTTCGCAGCCGTCGCCAGGCTCCCCGCGTTCGGTGCCGTCAAGGACCCTCGCCGCAGGCGAGTGTGAGACCAGCACCGTGCGTCGATCGACCAGACGACGAAGCTCCCTGGCATCCGCTCGGCGCCCGCGTGGTGACCGGTCCATGGTGGTCCATCGATATCCGGCAAACGGCCGGCCGGCAACCTCAACGCGCCGCATATGGATGTTGGTGATATGCGTCGTGTCCGGCCACGGGCTCCGGTCGTGGTTACCGGGGATGAGCAGGATTGGAGTTGCGGCGGATTCCAGGATCGACGTCAGCTCCCGGATGCGGACCTCTCGCGCCTGGTCCTGCAGCCGATACTCGTTAATCAGGTCACCGCCCAGAACACCTGCGTCGTACCCGCCTGTTCGCAAGGTCGCCGCAAAACGCTCAAACGCTGATTGCATGTCGTGAAGATCGCTGGAAAAGAGGATCCTCATCGGGCTCACCGCACCCGTCGATCGATCCCCAACAGCATCGCCGGCTGCTGGATCATACCGCCGCCGATGTAGTTGACCAGACCGTTGAGCAGTTCCGCGACAAAGCCACCAGGAAAGATCGAAGAAAAGCGGACCACCATCCGAGTACCTCCGTCCCCAGTGGGCGCCATCCGGTAGG
>CAYTGY010000285.1:0-295 GCA_964437265.1 uncultured Spirochaetaceae bacterium
CTACAAAGGGAAGCAGCAACGCGGTATTGGCTATGTTGAAGACGGTGTGAAAGAGCGACAGGTGGAGCGGGATATTCGCAGCCACCTCTATGGACCCAGGCATTATTGCATCTACCAGTCGGACTACCGGATAGAAGAGTGCGAGCACCCACACCACGCCTATCAGGTTGAAGAGCATATGCGCCCGCGCGGTGCGCCGGGCAGCGGTTCCCATGGGTAGTGACGCCAAGAACGCGGTGATGGTAGTACCAATATTCTCTCCCAGGACGATCGCCGCGGCAACCGGAAACGGAAT
>CAYTGY010000285.1:305-4917 GCA_964437265.1 uncultured Spirochaetaceae bacterium
GGTGATAGTCATTGCGGCAGAGGAGGATTGCACAATCACCGTCAGCAGTGTTCCCACAACCACAAAGAGCAGCACGGACCAATACCCGTAGCCGGACCAGTTCTGCAGGAACGCCAGGGCATCCGGGTTGGAGCCGATGTCCGGGACCGACTCCTTCATCAGGTGCAGGCCAAGGAACAAGAGGCCAAAGCCAATCAGGATGTCCGCAATCTCCCGCAACCGTTGGTTCTTGCCGAAGTACAGCGGTAGCGCGATGGCGACCGCAGGCAAGGCGAAGTCCGTAATGTTGAGCTTGAACCCAACCACCGAGACAACCCAGGCGGTCAACGTGGTGCCGATATTGGCGCCCATCACCACGCCGATCGATTGACGCAACGAGACCAGCCCCGCGTTCACCAAGCCCACCAGCAGCACGGTTGTAGCTGACGACGACTGGATCATCGATGTGACGCCCAAGCCGGTGGCAACGCCCGCAAACCGGTTGTTCGTCATGGTGTGGAGGACCGAACGGAACCGGCTGCCCGCGCGCCGCTGGATGCCGTCGCTCATCCACCGCATGCCGATGAGCAACAGACCAAGCCCGCCGATGAGATCCAACACTCGAATTACTGCGCCCATATCCCTTGTCCTGAAGGTGTTGTGCGGATGATATCAGCTTTTCCGGATCGCCGCACGGCTCATCGCACTACCACACGCGCACACCCGTGTTACTACGGGCATAGAGACTGAGACAGCCACCGTGCCCAACACGGCCACCACGATTGACACGGACGGGGATGCGTATGCACCATGTGAGGTGGGGCACACGCATCCATGAGTTTTCCAGAGAACATTGCCGCGGATAGTATCGCCGACGAATCGCAACTCGATGCGCTGCTTACCACTCCGTCGGATGCACTGATTGAAGCCTGGCGGCCGTTCCACGGGACCGTCGTCATTCTGGGCATCGGCGGAAAGATGGGCGGCACGCTGGGTATCCGGCTGATGCGCGCGATCCGTGCGGCCGGCACTCGGGCGCGCGTTGTTGGTGTTTCGCGCTTCTCAGACGCCGCGGCGCGAGCATCGCTCGAGGACGCCGGCATCACCACGGTGGCGGCGGATATTCTGGATCTGGACCGTGTGCGCGAGCTGCCGGATGCTGACCGGATTGTGTTCATGGCGGGACGCAAGTTCGGTACCACCGGCGCGGAGCACCAGACATGGGCAATGAACGCGGTACCGCCTGCGTACATCTGTCACCGGTACGCCGGGGTGCCAATGGTTGTCTACTCCACCGGATCGGTGTACCCCCCGGTTCCGGTGGTGTCCGGCGGCGCCCGCGAAACCCACCCACTCGAGCCTGTCGGTGAATACGCCAACTCCGCGGTGGCGCGCGAGCGAGTCTTTGCGTGGGCAGCAGAGCGCTACCAGATCCCAACCTGCTTCATTCGACTATTCTACGCCAACGATCTCCGGTACGGCGTGATCCGCGACGTGGCGGACCGTGTGGCCGCCGGTGAACCGGTGGATCTTTCCGTGGGTTCGGTAAATGCAATCTGGCAAGGTGATGCCGTTGACCAGTCGCTCCGCGCGTTCGAATGCGCTACCGTGCCCCCATCCGCGCTGAATGTGACCGGGCCGGAGACGCTCTCCGTGCGGTATCTGGCGGAGAGGCTCGGTGAGCTGCTGGGGACCTCTCCCACATTCGTGAATGAGGAAGCACCGGTCGCTCTCTTGGGAAACGCGGCGGAGGCGTTTGGGCGCTTTGGGTACCCGGAGGTTCCGGCGGAGCGGATGATTCGGTGGACGGCCGCGTGGACAATCGCCGGTGGACGAGCTTTGGGCAAGCCCACCCATTACGAAGTTCGCGACGGGCGGTACTGATGAGTGCTGTCAAACGTCCGTCACCAGCGTGGGACCCCCGGGCTGCATTTGCAGCCGGGCTGGTCATCCCGGCCCTTCCGCTGGCGCTGCATGAGGATCGCAGCTTTGATCCGGTGAGCCAGAGGGCGCTTTTGAGATACTACGTAGACGCCGGCGCCGGCGGTATTGCAGTGGGGGTCCACTCTACCCAGTTTGAGATCAGAGATTCCCCCGGTTTCTACGGAGAGTTGTTGCGGCTGGCCGCTGATACGGTGGATGCGTGGGCCGCCCCCAGCGGCCGCTCGCTGGTGAAGATTGCCGGCATCTGCGGTAACCGCGATCAAGCCGTGGAGGAGGCGCATCTTGCAACCGCCTGCGGCTACCATGCCGGCTTGCTTGCGCTCACCGCGCTGCACGGTGCTCCCACGGATGCGTTGATTGCGCACGCGCGGGCGGTGTCTGAGGTGCTACCCATCATCGGCTTCTACCTGCAACCGGCGGTGGGCGGCATGGTGTTGCACCGCGAGTTCTGGCGTGGGCTTGCGTCTCTGCCAAACGTCTGGGGAATCAAGATGGCGCCCTTTGACCGCTACGCCACGTTGGAGGTGATCCGCGGTGTTGCGGAGGCTGAGGCGGCGGACCGCGATACCAGTCACCGAGTTGCGCTCTACACCGGCAACGACGACGCAATCGTGATCGATCTTCTGACTGAGTTCCCCGCCGGCCTCGCCGGTGCGCCCTCCCGTTCCATTGCCGGCGGCCTACTGGGTCACTGGGGCGTATGGACCGCACGCGCGGCAGAGGTGTTTGAGCGCTGCCGTGGGATGCGCGCCGTCGGGTGCGCGATCCCACCTGACCTGCTTCGGCTGGCCGCTGAGGTGACGGACATGAATGGCGCGGTATTCGACGCGGCGAACGGGTTCGCCGGTTGCCTTCCCGGAATCAATGAGGTGCTCCGCCGCCAGGGTCTGGTTGAGAGCGCCGTCTGTCTGGACCCTTCGCTCGCGCTGAGTCCCGGCCAAGCGGAGGAGATCACGCGGGTCTGTGCCGCCTATCCGCATCTGACTGACGACGCCTTTGTGACCGAGCACCTCTCACTCTGGCGGAGCTAGGATTCGCGCCGTCACCGCCCATCAGCGTTCTCCGGACGTCCTCCAACTCCGTTCCAGCGTCAGCGATTGCACAATGCTTCCTGGTGATCTGCTCTGTTTCTGATCCTTTGCTTGACGGCCTACCGCCTGGTCTTGAACCTGAACGCCAAGACGCCCGCGACGCTGAGTACGGCGGCGTAGATGATCACCCACCAGAGGTCCGGCATCACCTGGGCCATCGTCGCGCCGGACAGGATTTCACGCGATGCCCGGATCGCGTGAGCGAACGGTAGCGCGTACCCAATGCGTGCAAACACGCCACCGACCATATCCAGGTCCATCCAGGCACCGCTAAACAGTGACACCACCACAATGATTACCGATCCAAAGCCGGCTGCCTGATTCTCCGTGCAGAGCGACCCCAACACCATCCCAATGCCAATGCATGCGACTGCCGTCACCAGCATGATTGCCAGGGCGGGTAGTATTGCCACTGATACGGTCATGCCCAGCGGCAGGCTGACCGCGTAGATGACTACAATCTGGATGAGGGCAATGGGCAGATACGGGAGCGAGTACGCCAGGATGAAATCGACCGGCCGGAGCGGCGCAGTGAGCAGCCGGGTGAGGAAGGCGCTTTGTCGGTCCTTCGCTAGCACGATAGAGGAGAACATGATCAGGAACGCGAAGCCAAAGACGATGACCGCAGGCGTCAGCATCACGGGGGCGAAGATCTCAAGCCGTACGCCCGTGCCGATTGAGGTGAAGAGCAGCAGCATGAGCGCCGGCAGCGCTATCCCCATCACCAGTGAGAGTGGGTCCCGAAGGATCTCTTTGATGTTGCGTCCGGCAAGACTCATGAACTTCATTCTTGGGCCTCCTCTTCGGTGAGCGAAAGGAAAACGTCGTCCAGTGTCGGCTCCTTCATGGTCAACCACTCAATCCGTCCGCCATCTGAGCGTAGCGTGTCCACTATATGGTGGAAGTCCAGCTCCGGAGCCTGTATCCTCACGTCGTCTCCCGAGCGCTCAACTGTAGCGTACCGGTTCTGGAGTGCTCTCAGCGCTTCCTCACTGAAGTTCGATCCTCGCACCAGCATGGTCTGAATCCCGATCAGCCCTCGCTTGAGCTCCGCCGGCGTTCCCAACGCTACGATCTTCCCGCCCTTGATGACGCCAATACGATCTGCCAGCGCGTCCGCCTCTTCCAGATAGTGCGTGGTCAACAGGATGGTCTTTTCCCCTTTCAGTTTTCGGATCTGATCCCACAGCCCGCGGCGTGCCTGCGGGTCAAGACCAACCGTTGGCTCATCCAGGAACAGAACGTCAGGATCGGAGATCAGCGCCATTGCGATACTCAGCCGGCGCTGCATTCCGCCGGATAGGTGCCGCGCCTGCTGCTTTGTGGTACCGCTGAGCCCCAAGAGGTCAAGCAGTTCCTTGGCTCGCGCGCGAGCCTCCGCGCTTCCCATGCCATAGACGCGGCCCATGAGGATGAGGTTCTCCCTGGCCGTCAGGTGAGCCGCTACCGCTGTCTCTTGCGGAGATACGTTCGTGTGTTGCTTCACGGCGTCAGGCTCACGCATGATGTCGTAGCCGGCAACCGTTGCCCTCCCGCCGGTGGGCTTTAGCAGGCAGCAGAGCATCCGGATCATCGTAGTCTTTCCGGCACCGTTCGGC
>CAYTGY010000286.1:0-4908 GCA_964437265.1 uncultured Spirochaetaceae bacterium
GGCTGCGCAGATTGCCGGTTCCGTTGGACTGGCCGGCAGCGCAAATGTAGGCGAGCACGGCGCCATGTTTGAGGCGATCCACGGTAGCGCGCCTCGACGGGCGGGGCAGAATCTGGCCAATCCTTCAGGACTGCTCTTGGGCGGCGTGATGATGATGGTGCACATTGGCCGGCCCGAGGTTGCCGAGTCGGTTCACAACGCGTGGCTTGCCACCATTGAGGACGGCGTGCACACCTATGACATCTTCCGCGAAGGTGTCAGCCGGGAGAAGGTTGGGACGCGGGAGTTTGCCGATGCGGTGATTGAACGGCTGGGCAAGAAGCCGCAGACCCTTCACCCGGTCTCGTATGCCGGCGGGGCCGGCATCCCGTCTGCAAGCGACGCAATTCGCCTCAAGCCCGCCAGGCGTGAGCTCAAGGGCGTTGACGTGTTTCTCAGCTGGGCGGAAGGTGACCGGAGCCCGAATGCGCTTGGTGATCGACTATCGCAGGCGGGGGACGATGATGTGGCGCTCACCATGATCACCAACCGGGGCCTCAAGGTGTGGCCCAAGGGCGCTCCGGAGACGTTCTGCACCGATCATTGGCGGTGCAGGTTCATGGCTCGCGAGGAGGGCGGCGGGGTGACCCAGCAGCAGATCATCGACTTGCCGCAACGTGTCCACAATCTGGGACTTGATATCATTAAGACTGAGCAGCTGTACACCTTCGACGGTGAGCCGGGGTTCTCACTCGGGCAGGGCCAGTAGGGCTGAGCTCCGTCCCCGCGACGTCTGGGTAGGGTGGGCCGCCAGGACGACTCGAATGCGTCAGTCGCAGACACACTCACTCTTGCTACGCTTTGATGCAGAATGCGGCGAGCCACTCGCCGTCGGGGTCATATCGATCTCCTGCTAGACTTCCCTGAACGTCCTCCACACGGAAGCCTGCTGCCGAAAGCACGGAGATGAGCTCGTCTCTGCTGAAGTGCCGCCACCACACGTCGAATAGACGGTAGCGACCATCCTCGCGGAGAATCACATAGCGCACGACACTCGCCTTGGCCTTGGGATAGTGGTGCGTCCGCTCCAGCACCAGGTGCGGGCGTGCCTGCCAGAATCCGCTCCTCAGGCCCACATACCAGTCGTTACACACGCGTATCCGCTCTGCGTAGCGATGAGTGAATGCGTCCAGCACCAGCGCCCCGCCGGGACGCAGAGCATCGCGGATACGTGCCAGGAGATGCGTGCGGTCACGGTCCGAAAGCATGCAGAACGCACCGTAGATGAGCGTGACAACAGCGTGGCCGGCGCCCAGCGCCGCGGTCCGTATGTCGCCATACGCAAACGTCGCCGCAACACCCTCGCGCCGCTGGAGATTCCGTGCGTAGTTGAGCGAAACCTCTGAGAAATCGATGCCGGTGACTTCGTATCCGGCCCGCGCGAACCCGAGCGCATGCAGACCGGGGCCGCACGCGAGGTCCAGGAGCGAGCCTGGAGGCTCCAGGTGGTGGGTCCGGGTGAAGGAGAGGATCTGTTCTATCTCAGCCGCGCGCTGTTCAGGGCGTCTGCTTGCATCGTCGTTGGAGGGATCCAGGTGCGCGTGGAGCAGGTGGTGCGAGACGTATGGATCAGTCCAGAAGCTGCGGGAGGATCCCGCAAACGGTCGCGGTGGCGAGGAAATCCGTCCAAGGCGTGTCAGGTCCAATCCGGTGCTGGTGAGAATGGAACCATCGAAGTCGTCGGCTGTACTCAAACCGGCGTAGTATAGTAGCATTCCCGCTCTATGGGTAGGCGCTCGCTTTCGGTGGCGGAAGCTGCAGCAGTTCTGGCAGCGGGTGGGGTGGTGGTGTTTCCAACCGAGACCGTCTACGGACTTGGTGCGGACGCCCGGTCGGAGACGGCCGTGCAGCGGATATTCCGAATAAAGGGACGCCCCGCCGACAATCCGCTCATTGTCCACATAGCTTCGGTGCACGAGCTTGTGGATGTTGCCGCGTTGGTGCCGGAGCACGCGCTCCTTCGGCGAAACGCGCTTCAACTCCTGAACGCCTTTGCACCGGGGCCACTGACCCTGGTACTCCCGGTTGGCCGCGAAATCCCTCGTATTGTAACCGCCGGACTGGATACTGTGGCCGTCCGAATACCACAGCATCCCATTGCGTTGGAGCTCATCTCGCGGTCCGGCTGCCCCGTGGCCGCGCCGAGCGCCAATCGTTCCGGTTCACCAAGCCCTACCACAGTGGAAACAGCCCGGAGCAGCCTTGGTGACGGCAGCGCCGACGGCGCCGACGGGGACGGAGCTCGAGCCGTCGAGCGGGCCGATGGCTATGTGGACGGGGGACCGTGTGCGGTAGGTCTCGAGTCGACCGTTGTGCGGGTGAGGGCTGATCTCCTGGAGATCCTCCGCCCGGGCGCGGTGACCGAATCGGCCATGGCCGATGTAACAGGGCTGCCGGTTATTGGGCCCGGGGTTCCCGGAGGGACGGATCTCCGGACCGGAGGCGTAAGCTCGGACGTGGCGGCGGCAGCTCCGTCCCCCGGGATGCGGCACCGCCACTACCAGCCGGAGGCGGAGGTCGTGTTGTTCAGCGACCCGCTTCGTGTTGCGAGGTGGTTGGGGAGGACGGAGCTTGACCGTGCAGGCATCGCGGTGTTGGCTCTTGCCGGGGGGACGGAGCTTGCGGCACTGGAAGAGTCGTCGCGCCGCGCCTCAGCAGTTCTCCGCCGATTCGACTCTCTCGAAGCGTACGCCCGCGGTCTCTATGCAGCGTTCTATGAGATGGACAGGCTTGGCGTTCGCACTATTCTAGCGCAGCTGCCGGAGCCGGTCGGTCTGGGAGCTGCATTGGTGGACCGCCTCGCTCGCGCGTCCGGCGGACGTCGCATCTAGCGCGGTCTACTGCTACACGGCGCTACCATACGATAGACCCTCGGCATTCCGGTTCACTCGCCGGGACCGAGTCTCCACCAGGGACGGAGCTGTCGGCGACTGCCTCGATCCGGACTGTTACGAAGCTATTTGGTGTTACCAAAGGTGTTCCGTCGCTTTGTGGTGCACGCGCGGTGACCGGTACGTAGTGCTCCCCGAATCCCTGCGCGCGGAGCTCCGTCCCCGCCCCCGCGGCTGCGCGTTCCACGAGTACGCGCTCACACGTTCCGACAAGGCGCCGGCGATACGCGCGTTTCGCCGCCGCAGCCGCCGTACGCACCTGTCGCGCGCGCGTTTGCCTCTCGTGTTCGTTGATCTGGCCCGGCATACCGGCTGCGCGGGTGCCGTCGCGCGGCGAGAACGGAAATGTGTGCACGTGGCCAAACTCCAACTCCTCGATCATCGCAAGCGACTGAGAAACATCCTCGCTCGTCTCGCCCGGGAATCCCACGATAATGTCGGTGGTCAGGTTGAACAGCGGATCCGTGGCTCGAAGCTCGCGGGCAAGCTCACGAAAGCCGGCAGAGCGGTATGTTCGCCGCATTGCAGAGAGAACCGCGTCCGAGGCCGACTGAAGACAGAGATGAAGATGGCGCTCCATCCGTTGATGTTCAAATAGTCGGAGGAAACGGTCGCCGAACCGATCCGGTTCAAGCGAAGAGATGCGAATGCGGAAATCTCCGTCAAGCTGTAGTAGGTGCTCCAATAGCTCGGAAATCGACACTCGAGCCGTCCCCCCCCGGTAGCGGCCGATGTTGATCCCCGTGACGACAAGCTCGCGTGCACCGGAAGCAACGCATGCCTGCGCTTCCTCGATCACCGCGTCCGGATCACGGCTGACGGCCCCTCCTCGCACGAACGGGATAACACAATACGAGCAGCGGTTGTCGCACCCGTCTTGGATCTTCATCGGCGTACGGGTGCGGAACAGCCGGTCTGGAGGAGAATAGGCAAACCGATGTGCGCCTCCGGTGTGGTCCGATACGCGGGCACCGGTGCGAGCTCCGTCCCTCGGGCCTGGCGGCGAAGTGACCGTGCCGCCCGCGGTTTGTTCCCCCGTTTCGACCGCAACAGGCGGTAGGCTGTCGCGCGACAGCGCCTCCTCGACGATTGCGACCAGGTCGTGCTTGTGGTCATTGTCAACAATCAGGAGCGACTCGTGCCGCAGAGGGACGGAGCTCCCGAGGGAGGAGCTGTTCGCTGTCCCACTTACGCTGCAACCGGTGATCACCAGCAGAGCTCCGTCCCCACTTGCGGCGGAAGCATGCGAGCGGGCACGGTAGATATGCGCCCGCGATTTCCGCTCGGCCCGGTTAGTCACCGTGCATGTGTTGACAACTCGAACATCTGCTGATTCATTTGGGCCCACAATGATGTGTCCGGCGGTCTGGAATCTGGTAGCGAGAGACTCGCTCTCATACTGGTTGACCTTGCAGCCCAAGGTGTCAAACGAGACTCGCAGCGTCAACGAGTCGTCCCTCCAGAGAAAGCGGAGCAGCGGTAGTAATGTGTACCTGGGCGAACCGGCCGATCAGCGACGGCTCCCCGCGAAACCGCACAATGAGTCGCCCCTCGGTCTTGGACGTCAGAAAACACGGTTTTCGGTCCAGACCTTCTACCAGCACGCGGACTGTTTGCCCCACGAGCTCGCGATTGTACGCGAGCGAGCAGTTCTGCAGCTCCTCCGACAGGACATGCAATCTCCGGCGCTTCTCCACAAGTGGTACATCGTCCTCCCAACAGGCGCTCTTCGCGCCGGGCCGCGGCGAATACATTGCCACGTACGCCATATTGAAGGCGAACTCCCGCATTGCCTCCCGTGTTCGCTCGAATTGCTCCTCTGTTTCACCGCTAAAGCCTACGATGATGTCGGTGAACAAGGTCGCCTCAGGCAGCGTCGCGCGGATCTGGCGCACCACCTGTCGATAGCGGTCCAGCCGATAGCCGCGGTTCATCCGCTTGAGCACCGCATCGTCTCCGGACTGCAGCGGTAGGTGGA
>CAYTGY010000287.1:0-4882 GCA_964437265.1 uncultured Spirochaetaceae bacterium
GGTCTGGTTGATTGCAAAAGGGGTGAGTGCACCCGGGGAGGAAGCGTGAACTCGGTCGGGAAGGTCTCTCGGATTCTGGGCCATACGGTTCCGTTCGTCGTGTACCTTCCGCAGGTGAGCATGTGATCCCCGCAGGCTCTGCGAGGACGCGGCGGCCCGCCTCTGTCTCGGTCGTGACGCGCTTCACGCCCTGGTGCAGCCTATCGTTCGTTCAGTATCACCCCCCGATAACGTTCACCGTCCCGCCGGGGTCCGGTCAAAGATGACTAGATAGCAGGGAGTTTCGGGGCCGAACTTTTCGCGGTAGCGGTTAGTCTGCACCAGTCCCTCCTCTCTGGTCAGTTCCAACCCGTCATAGGCGTGCACCAGTTTGATCTCGACAGTGTTCCACGAACCGCCGTACTCCACCGCCAAGTCGGCCCGGCCCCGTCCGGCGGCGAACTCCCGCTCGGTTTGTCCGCCGCCGTTTACGATCCGCTGCAGAAAGGCCATCAACAGCAGGTGCGGAAATGCCTCGGTATAATCCGCCTTCTCTTCCCAGATGTCACAGTGGCGCCGCCAGAACTTCTGAAACTCCCGAAACAGGGCGTCCATGTCCATCGTTCCGTCATCCTTTTTCCATTTGAACTCAGGTTGGGGCATTACATCCTGCATCCCCTGGGAGAGGACCCGGCTGATAATTCCCGATAGATGGGATTGGAGATGATTACGCCGCTATCGCTTTTTCAACCAGACCCACATCGGCTGCCAGTTGAAAATCGTCGCCGTCGGTGAGGTTAGTGTCCATCTGGCCGGTAATCACCGGCTGCACGATCCGTTTTATCCGCGGGTTCTTCAGCCGCTCCTGCAGGCTGTCCAGGTGCACCGCACGCTCGGTTATCAGCATCTCCCGGGCCGGTTTGCGTACATCCCCCCGATAGAAATTCAGCCCCTGCGCCCGTTCCAGACTGACGTAGCAGGCAATTCCCTCTCCGCTTTCGTTGATCTCCTTCATGTAGGTGAGAAGAAACGTCGTTTTCCCGGTTTGCCGGGGAGCGTGGAGGGCCCAGTAGAGCTGTCCGCTGATGTACTTATCGAGCTGGGCGTTGATTAACCGCTCTTTTCGGCGGCAGCATATAATGTCGGCCAGGATCACAGGGCCCGGTGATATTGAAAACTTCTCCATGGCTTTCACTTCACCCGCACGATCCTGGTTCACAAGAACCTTCGGACCAACCCGGATGCGTTCGTCCGGGTCATTGAACCTTGCCGGAAGGATCTCGCCGTCGCGGTCGAGTGCGTGTTCGACTGGTACTGGATCACCGATCATTCCCGACACGCCGGACGGCAGTGGTGCACAATGTCTAATTCGACTGATATTACTTTTCGCTTGACAGATGTAGCATATGCGCTAAATATTGTACATGTAGTTGTTCATGTAGTTGACTATCAATTGGAGGGTAGGAATTATGGTGACTGACAAGTCGGTGTCAGAGACCCGGCTTAAGCTAACGTCACTGCAGGATGAATTGGATGTGGAGGACGTTGTCGCCGTAACCCGCCGGAAGAAAAGGGCTTTGGCCCTGATGAGGTGGGAGCTCTATGAAGGTCTTATCAGCACCCTCGAGATCCTTGCTGACGAGGAACTCATGCAGAGTGTACGCGCCGGCCTAGATGACTTGAGGGAAGGGCGAGTCGTATCGCTGGAAGAGTTCGAATAGGAGAGCTCGGGTATGCGGTACAAGGTCAAACTCAGTCGGACGGCAGCGGATTACCTTCGACAGGTTCAGGAGCCCGCGCGCACACAAATCAAGAACAAGCTCAAGGACTTGGAGGAAAGCCCCGATCAACGGGGCTTTCCCTTGTTAGGGCCACTGAAGGGATTCCGTGACATTCGAGCAGCCGGCCAGAGATATCGGATCATCTACAAGGTAGAAAATGAGACCCTCGTTGTGATCGCGGTTCACATTGGCATTCGGAAAGAAGGCGACCAGAACGACGTCTATATCCTGGCAAAGAGGATTCTAAACGCACGGTTGACGGAATGATCTGGGAACAAGTGTCGTCAAGATGTCGGTTTACCGCTTTGCCCTGGTAAACGTTCGCCGTTCCCACCCGCGATCCGGGCGCTCAACACATTGGTCGTTGGAACTCTTCGTGCAGCGGATAGAGGTAGATGTCCTTGACCGGCGCACATACGACTGTCGCGTACCGAATCGGGCGTCGACGCGCAGGATCGACCAGGTGTTCGCGTCGTTGCCCGGGTGAGTTGTGGACGGTCCACCGGCCGCCGGCACGGCCATCCGCCGTGAGCCAGGGTGTTCTGGTTCCCGATCACGCGATGGTGGCGAGCCGATCGGTGCCTTCGTCGATCTGCTGCTCGCGCGACTTGCTGCTCCAGTTGACGATCATGGAGGCGGCAACCGACCCGCCCTTGCGCTTGAGCGCGCGCGTCATCCACGCAAGCGCCTGGCGGCCGCCCATCCACGGTCGCGGGAAGTGCTGCGTGATCACGACGCGCACCGGATGCTTCGGCGGCTCGGCCTGTTGCAAATACGCCTTCATGACCGGCGACAGTGAGAACGCCGCCACCGGACTCGCGAGTACCACCGCATCGGCATCGTCCATGGACGGGGCCCACGCGAGTTGGAAGGCGTTTGCGCCCTTGCCCGGATCTCCGGTCACCGTGATCTCGCGGATCTCGGCCTCGTGTCCCTGAGCGCGGACCTTGGTTGCGAGCCGCTCGGCGACACCGCGCGTATTGCCGGTGTGCGAATACAGAATGATCGCTACTTTCATCTGACCTCCAAAGTGGATACTACCCGACTGTCGGGTTTTGCTCACGCTCCAGTTTCGGCGCCACCAGCACCACGGTGCCGGCCACCCGACCGCTCTCGAGCAGTTCGTTGGCGCGAGCAGCGTGAACAGGGTAGCCCAGTCTTCTAGGTACGACTTCTCGCGGGTTCGCTTCGGCTGATGATTTCTCCAGGACCCTGGTGGGTAATCGTATCCAAGGCAAAGATGTGCGGAGTTTCAGGGCTGTTAACGACAAGCTGCACTCCCGGACCAGATAAACGAGCCTCCAATGGTGATGGCTGTTTCGGCCGCCATATCTCGCTGCACGTGTCACGGGAAAAAGACCGTTCGCAATTTCCATACGCCCTGATCGTAGCGCGATTGTTTCCGATTGGTGAGGACACGTAGGTGTTCCATTCGATCACATCCCCAAACGGCGCACGTAATCCTCCTCTAGCCGGTGTCATCCGGCGTGTAGAGATGTCGTACCATTCCGTACAGGTACAGGAAGATGTAGAACTTGTTGTAATAGAGAGGAAAGGCGACCGCGTCCCGCGAGTTCCTGTCGAAATTGATCATCTCCTCGAGATTGACGACTCGCATACCCTGGGATTCGATACCCGCCGTGTGCAACCGGATGAAATCGGTGTAATGATCGCGCTTCAGATTCTGAAGCGAAGCGGTTGCGACATCGTTGACGGCCCAGCCGATCGAGGGGGCGATCCCCGTCTGCTCGTGTGCGTCTTCAACCGAAGTGGTGATGTACCCGGCGCCGATACCAACGCCGAACAGAAATCCTTCCCGTTCGATCGGCGGGGACCGGAATCAGCCGGCCGGCACCTTGTTGAGCCGTGAGCGCAGCATGCGGAACTATTGCGATCTTCTTGGCTAAGGCCGATCAGACAAATCGTCTGGTGAAGTCTCTTTGGGCAGTCAGAACGACGTCCCGCGTCATCTTCTGGATCACTGGAGGCTGAAGACTCCCGCGATCATTGGCCATGACTTCGGAGGCGGTATCCCGGACTGCATTCATGAAGCAATTGTTCCCAATTCCGAAGCGTATCAGGGGATTGTCGCTTGCCGTTTTTTTAACAGAGGAATAGCCTCTAATCAGGAGCTGTGAAGATGCCTGAGGTATCCCGCTTTTTTGGGATTGTGATTACTATGTATTACCGAGAGCACAATCCGCCGCATTTCCACGTTCGCTATGGAGAGTATGAAGCACAGTTTGATCTACAGGAAGGAGCTTTTCTGAGTGGATTTCTTCCATCAAAACAAGCCCGATTAGTGCTGGCCTGGTACGAGATTCACAAGGATGAACTGCTGGAAATGTGGAATGTACAGGAATTCCACTCGATCAAACCACTGGAGTAGTTGACATGGTACGACCAAAAATCTTTCAAGTAATTCCGACGGATACATACCACGTATATGTCTATTACGACAACGGCGAAATCCGGCGATACGACTGCTCATGGGTGCTCGACGAAGGTGGCGTCTTCAAAGCGATCCACGATCTTACCGAGTTCAAAGCTAAATGCACGGTTATGAACGGAACATTGGCGTGGGACATCAGTGGCGTCCGTGATCCTGCAACCTGCATCGATCTCTGTCCGGATACGGTATATGACGAAAGCGTTCCCACTTCGGACCCGCTAGACCGCCCGGCGTAGTGGTATCACAGAAAACAAGATCGCCTCGCCAAGCACCGGAAATGATCATACGTACAGACGAATACCCAGCTCGTCGAAAAACAAGGCTACAAGAAGGACAATGTGTTCATCACCGTAGGGCATAGCGGCAAGAACCGACCAACGGACGGTTGTGCGCCGGGCAATCGGTCGAGTAACGCCTTCACTATCGCCTCCATGAAGCCGGGCGGTCGAAGCGGCCACGCGCGTGAAGCGGTTCGCCCGCAGACGGCTCGCGGGTTCGCCGAAGCTGACCATGCGCCCTCCGCGCCGCAGCAGCGCGAGCGACGACGTTGCGGTACCTCATGCGCTTCTATCCCGTTCGTCCAACCGGGCCAGCCGCAGCAGCCCCAGCCCCACCAGCAGCCACCAGGGCATCCAGAACAGGCCGCTTGCTATCATGAGCGGCGTGGCGA
>CAYTGY010000288.1:0-4849 GCA_964437265.1 uncultured Spirochaetaceae bacterium
GGAGCGGCAAGCAGATTCCGGACAACACGGTGGTCACCTCCGTGGGTAGCACCAACGTGCGAACCGCCAACTCAATAGAGCGAGGCCGCATTCGGTGATGAACGTGGACCGCGTGAGACCGGCGGCACGGTGGTGGGTCGTATCGCTTATCTGGGCTTTGGCGGCAGGATGCGCCATGGACACCACGGCGGAAGTTGCTCGCGGACCGGCCGAGCAGACTGAGCGGCCGGCGACCGAGCCGTTGGCCGCCGCAGAAGACAGCCGGTTGGCGGCGGAGTGGCATGCGGCCGGCGAGCGTGCGGTTACACGCCCGGCCAGGATAACCGTACCGTACCGTGGCGGGACGTATCGCGAGCGTGTCTACTTTGACCCGGCAATGCCAATGGCGGTGGGCTACCATATCAGCGCTACGCGCGGGCGCCGATACCCAATCTGGCTCCAACCCGCGGGCGCGTGGGACCAACACCCGCGACTGGTTGTGAGCGTATTGGATCTCAACGTCGACTCAAACCGCCCGCCGGAGCTGGTATTGCAGGAATTGATTGGGGTCGGGAGCGTTCTGTTCGAGCCGCTTCGAGACGCCGAGCATCTCATCCGCGTACAGCCGTTGCCGCTCTTTGGCGGCACGGTTGAGATCACCATTGGCGTGGAGGCGGCATTCCGATTCCCGGTGCTGGGGCGAGATCGCTGGTCGGTGATCAGTGTATTCGGTCAGACCAGAGAAGCGGGGCGCCGCAGTCACGAGGGGATAGACATTGCCGGACCGGACGGCACGCCGGTCGTGGCCGTCACCAACGGTGTGATCTACTCCACCGGCGGGTCTCCGCGCGGAGGAAACACCATCACGCTCTACGATCACGCGCGGGATCTGCTCCTGTACTACGCGCACCTCCAGGAGATCCTGGTGGAACAGGGGCAGCGTGTTGATGAGGGAGATGTGATTGGGACGCTCGGACACAGCGGCAACGCATCCGCCGCGCTTCCGCATCTCCACTTTGGGATCTACGACCACGGATGGAGCTACCCCATCAACCCCTGGGCGTTCCTGGTGGCTCCCAATGGGAGCGACGTACGAGAAACGGTGATCGAACCGCAAGCTCCGTCCCCACTCTCCCCGGCGCGATCCCCCGTGTCATACGGCGCGTGGGTCAGAACATCTGGGTATGTGGGCACGGTGGAGTCCGCACCGGGGGTACGTGCACAGATTGCCGGGTACGACAACGGCACCCTGGCCGCGCACACGGCGCTTCGCGTGGTTGGCTCCACAGCGAATCAACTACGGCTCCTCCGTCCGGACAGCCACCGCGTCGTGTACCTGTCACCGGCACAAGTAGAGCCGCTGGGTGAGCGTGTCGGCACGGCCCTCCTCAAGAATCCCGTAGACACGTACGACCATCCTCCGGTAGACCGCGGGCCGGAGACGGTGACGCCCACGGCCGTCGGAGTGGTGCAACCCGGCAGCTATCCGATTCTTGCGCGCTACCACCGGTACCGGCTCATCCGTGTTGAGGAAACGCTCAAATGGATCGCGGCGCCGAGATAAGCGTTTGTATGCCCCCATAGATTTTGGGTATACTGGGGCAGGATGGAAGACTACCGGGAGGACAAGCTCGACCGACGGCGCAACATCAGGAAAAGCATCGACTCACTTCAAGACAAGTTGAAGAGTACGCGGAATGCATTTCAGATGCAGAGCTTGGCGGATGAGATCAGCAAACTGGAGCAGGAGCGCATTGAGACGGAGAACCTCTTCACGGAAGAGGACGTCGCTGAGGAAGATGCGCCAAGCGAGTTGTTCCCTATTCTGGCGGACATCTGGAGTCGCTATCCGGAGCCGACCAAGAAGCTGACGTACCTGGATAGAGAGATCCTATCGGTGTACCTCTACATGCACTACTTCGGTGAAGAGTTCTTGGGCATGATGACCAGCCGGAAGATCCGGCTTGATGTGAAGTATTCGGTGGAGCGTGACAGCTTCTATGACCTGTACCATCAGGTTCAACGGAGCGTGGACAACTACCAAACGGAAGCCGGTCGGATTGCCGACGGCACATATTCAAAAGAGTATGAGGCGGACCTCCTCCGGCGGAAAGTAGAGATGCGCCACGCGCTCCTGGTGGAGGTCGACTGGTTCTTCAGAAAGATCCGTCGCTTCTCCGGCGAGCTACTGGATGACATTGAAGGCGAAGGCGTCTTCTGCCAGAACCCCACAGAGCCACTCGAGTACTCACGACTGGATCGCGAGACGGTGCTCCGCGGAAAGAGCGTGGAGGATGCGATCGCCACGCTCAACGAGCTCTCAGAGGAGATCGTGGAGTATCTGGGTATCCCGGATTTTCAGCAGCGCCCCCTATAGCCCCAATCACCTCGCGACGCAGTCTTATGCGTACGCAGTCTTATGCGTACGCGGCCTCAACTCGTATGGCCGCTCCGGGATTCCGATCCACGAACTCAAGCACATCAGGCTTGGCCACAAAGACCGTCTTCAGCGGCATAGCGTTCTTGAAGGTATACCGCGCAGGCTGCTCCCGAAAGAGCGCGTGCATTATGCCGATCGTGTCGCCTCTGGCCAGGGTATCGATGATCTGACCGCCGTCGAGGACCTGCACCTCTCCTTCGACAACAATGAAGATGCCGGGCAATTGCTCGCCCTGCTTCACAATCACGGCGGGGTCCGGAAACTCACGGTACTGTAGCGTACTTTCCAGCCACATCCGCTGATAGTCGGTCAGTCGTGAGAACGACGGACTCTCAATGAGTAGATTCCATATCCGTTCGTCGCGCCGCTCTATGAGTCGCAGCAGCAGCTGCTCGAACTCCGTCCCGGAGACAAAGCTGATGAAGCGGTTCTTGGGGATGATGATCGCCTCCAGGTCCGTATCCGCCACGACGTCCGCGGCGCGCCGGCTGTTGGTCAGCAATGCCATTTCCCCAAAGTACTCGTATGCACCAAGTTGCTTCTGCCGCGCCAGCTTCTCATTCATCACGCTCGCATTGCCGCTCTCTATGATGTAAAAGTAGTCACCAAGCGTACCCTCCTGGATGATCTTCTCTCCCCGGGCAAAGTGCGTCCTCTGGATGATGCTGAGGAACTCCTGCACCTTCTTCACCGGCAGCGAGTCAAAGAAGTCCAGCCGCTTCAACACGTCGAGCGACCGATATGCCTCCTCATACGGGGATGGCTCGGTGTCAAAGTACAGCGTGTTCTCCACACCGAACGTCGCCCGGCGGAGCCCTTCAGAGGGAACCTTGGCAAAATCCCGCTCCGCAATATGGTACACCACGGTTCGCTTCTGAACGTCCGCGGGCAGTGACGCCAGAAAGGTCAGCGGCGTATGCAACGGCGGAATGCCCGACTCGTGGTAGATCACGTCGCTCTCCCACGGGAAGGAACTCAACTGCTGGTAGCGCTGCTGGTTGATGCGGCCCTCATCAAGCAGTTGCTGCTGCACGGCCGGATCACCTTGATGATCCGAGGAGTATACGAACGTGCGTCCCTGGAAGCTGAGTTTGAACGCCATGGTAGGGATGGAGTGCAGCGAGTAGAAGATGTCGAACTCGCCTCCGTGTATGGTTATGGGGCGACCGATGTAGACAGGCTGAAAGGAAAAGAGCTTACGGAGATACTCCGGAGACTCTCCGCTAAATGCCGAATACTTGCGCAGAAAGCTCCCCATCACCGTCTTCGTGGTGTAGATCGTAATTCGGCCTTCCTCCAGAATCTTCTGGAACGTTCCTGCATCATGGTCCGCGTGACAATGAGTGAGCACGATGCTGTCAATGAACTTGGGATTCACATTAGACTGCAGCAGCCACTCAGTGGAGTTCACCGGAGGATCCACCATAATGCCGTTGTGGTTGAGCCAGATGATAAAGCCCGATGTGTTGTCCGCCGCATCGAATCCGTGACTCGGGCCCAGACACGTCACCCCGAACCGAGGCGGGTGAAACGGTTCCGGTAAGGACTCCCCCAGGTCAAACCGCGCCGTGTAGTCAATAGAGCCGGGAACACGGGCAATGACCGTTCCGCCGTCTAGGACCTCAAAGTCATCGTGGTCCGTAACGCGGACCTGCACCGCCCCCAGCGTCAGCTCTCCGTCGCGAAAGGGACGATAGCGAAACAGACTCTTCAGCGTGAGATCACCGCGAAAGAACGTCAACTCCTGCCGAATGTCCGGCACAAACACATCATCGCCGATCTCAAAAGAATCATCACGGAGATCAAAATCACGCGGCCCGAATACCGCCTCCTGGAGCGCTGCGGCGAGCGCCTTGGACTGTTCCATGGTCCCGCAGATGAGCGGACGGTGCTTGCGGATGAAGAAGTGGTAGTAGATGGGGAACTCCATGTCCGCGACGTTGATTCCCTTGCGCCAATTGAACATCTGGCGCGGAAGAACGAACACCTCGGGCACCCCCTCCGGATCCTTCAGCGTGTCCTTAATCGTCTCCGGAGGAGCCCCAAACTGGATGCGGCCCTCCGATGTAGCAACGACGTAGCCGCCGCTGGGTAGTTGGGTGACGTTGTCTGTGAGATCCATCCGCCCTCCTCGCTTTCAGTATAGGGGATAACCGCCCTCCGCGTAACGCCTTTTCCCTGCCCGGCGGGCGAAGGAGGCACCGCGTGTACTTGCACCACGGGGGGAGGCGGGCTACCATCAGGACCGTGGATGAGCTCAACCTGGATATCATTGCGGCCCGGCTTGAAGGATTGGAGGAGACCGTAATCAACCGGCTCATTGATCGGGCACAGTTCGCGCACAACCCCGCGGCGTACCAGCCGGGGCGCAGCGAGTTCCCAAACGAGCCCACCCGGAGTCTCTTCCAACTGCGGATGCGGTACCAGGAG
>CAYTGY010000289.1:0-4846 GCA_964437265.1 uncultured Spirochaetaceae bacterium
CCTGCATGATGTTGCGGGCAGCCAGAAAGCTTATGGGGATGGAGAAGATGATGCCAAAGAAGGTGGCCATCATCCCCATGAAGATAGTCTCAATCATACGAGAGACGGTGAGCCGTAGCGGCTGACTGGCCAGAGGGGGGCCCACGTCACTGGTCTGCCGCGCGGAGATGTAGTGGGTCTGCCCGCCAACCGCGCTTGGGGGTGTGAGGCTGTAGGGCATCGCGACCTCAGTAGAGAACGATCCGTCCTCATCGGTCATGATGCTGACGTACGCTCCCTCCTGGCGGACCCGGAACTCATTACCTACCGGATCGCGCCACCAGATAAGCGTTTCTTTGTTGGGCTCGAAGTTGCCGCCACGGATGTTCAGCGGGGTTCCGAGCATGATCTCTCCGCTGGCCATGTCCTGACTGGACATCTCACCGGTGGTGGGCGACACCACAATATAAGGCTCGTCGACCTTGGGCAGATTCGGCTCCGGAGGCTCCCCCTCCCCCACCAAGATGGGGGCACGGTCGCTGAGCTCGCTCACCTCATACTCGATGGCGGCTTCCCACGGCCAGAGCACCCGGGAAAGCGGTTGAACCACCTCAGGCGCATCACGAGCCATCTTTATCAGGTCGATCTCGCTGATCTGCCACCCGAGCACAAAGTACGCGGCCAGCACCGCCAGGAAGACACCCGAACCGCCGCGCCGCTTCTGCTTCACAATACGGAACGCGTCGTAGGCAGAAAGCAGCCAAATGAGCGCAATGAAGGCGATGGCCATCACCACGTAGACCGGACTAAGCCGCATCGCCGTCTGAAACTTCTCCGCAGCGCCGACCGCACGTCGTCCTAGGTCTCCGATTCTCCAGAGAAGGATCCCGCCGGCGCCCGCTACGGACGCCAGGATCAAGATGCCGCGGTAGATCTGGCCAGCGATGAGCTGACCCAGCCCCGGAACAATCAACGATGCTATGCCTGAGGCAGGGGCGGGAATGCGCGTGACGACTGCCTGACGTTCAGCGGACGTTGTCTTCTTAGCCATTGATCTGCTCCATCGGGCGCGCCGCGCCGACCCGCTTGGCCTCTTCACCGTATATCTCTTTGAACTCCTCGTCCGTCATGGCACGAATCGCTTCGCTATCGCCCTGCCAAACGATTCGTCCGTCGCGTAGCCCAATCACGGAGGTGGCGTAGCGTTGGACCAGGTCCAGGTAGTGGAGGCTGCAGACCACGGTCATCTTGTCCTCTTTGTTGAGCCGCTCCAGATACCCAAGGATGGTGTGCGCAAGCACGGGGTCCAAGCTGGCCACCGGCTCATCGGCAAGGATCACATCAGGCTCCTGCATCAGCGCGCGGGCAATACCCACCCGCTGCTGCTGCCCTCCGGAGAGCTCGCGCGCGAGCTTATACGCCTGATCTTCCAGCCCAACCTTCTTGAGCGCCGCGCGCGCCATCTCACGGTCCCGCGGCGGAAACCGGTGCACGAAGCTGGACCACGGGCTCACGTACCCCAATCGTCCCGCCAGGACATTGGTCATCACCGTGGATCTCCTGACAAGGTTGAAGTGCTGGAATATCATTCCGAAGTTCCGGCGAATGTGACGCAGCTCACGTGGCTCGGCTGCGGTCACGTCGGCGCCGTTCCAGAACACCTGTCCCTCGGTGGGCTCAACGAGCCGATTGATGCATCGTAGAAGGGTGGACTTCCCGGAACCCGAGAGGCCAATCACCACGAGAAACTCGCCGTCGGGCACCGTGAAGCTCACATCCTGCAATGCCCTGGTACCGTCGTCGTACACCTTGGTGAGATGCTTCACCTCAATCATGCTACCTCCCCGTGCCTCAGTCCACATCATAAAACAAGCCTCCGGCAGAGGTCATCACCCCTACCGAAGGCTCTTCGTTCAGTCAGAGGGCGTCATGTCGGCGCCGGCCGACCTACTCGCCCATCAAGTCCTCGACGTTAAGTCCGGACGCTTGCAGCACCTGACGGAACGGATCGTAGAAGCCGTCACCGCGCTCCACCAGACCGGTCCACGAGTACGCCCTTGACAACGCGGCCTGCCCCTCTTCGGTCTCTGCGATCTCAAGCAGCGCGTTCACAATCTGTCCACGGAGCTCGTCAGAAACCGCGGGGTGGAACTGGACGCCGTCGTTGGGGATGTCCGCAGTCAGCGCAATAACCTTGACCACGTCCATTACGTCTTCGCTGGTCTCTGCAATGTTGCCCCGCGCGTCCACATACGTGGCGCCCGCGTCCGCATCACCGGAGTACACGGCCGAGACGACTGCAGTATGGCCGCCGGCGTCTACAATCTGGTCAAGATCTTCCTCAGGGACAATCCCAGCAGCCCGCATGGTGAGCATGGGGATAATCCATCCGGAGGTGGAGAGCGGATCAGGACGTGCAAAGGTCTTGCCTTCCAGGTCCTCGATTGAGTCGATTCCGCTGTTCACGTTGGCGATGATCTGCCCGTTGTAGGTGGGGCTGCCGTAGCGAACGGCGACCAGCTCCGCCTCCGCGACGCCGCGGTCGGCTGCGAGCACGTAGGCGAACGTCGCGAGCGACGCGATGTGTGCGGATGGGGGATCGCTCGAGAGCGCCTCGATCACGCCGGCGTACTCGGTTGCGACGCTGACCTCGATGACCAGCCCGGTCATGTCGTAGATCATGTCCGCAACCTCTTCGCCTCCGGCCACGATCTCGTTCGTGTCTCCCGACGGGACAAACGACCAGACCAGCGGATTCGCTTCTGTGCCGAGGTCCGCGGGCGTTGACGCATCTTCGCCTTCGGCGCTCGGAGCGGCGAAGACGAATCCGGCCGCTGCAATTAGCGCAAGCACGACAAACAACAGTTTCTTCATGACATTCCTCCTTGGGATGTGTCTGAGATGACCATGCCGTTGAAATGTTAGGATGCCGTTAGGATTCGGTCTCTACCAGCTGTGTTGCGGTTGTTTCATCAGTGATGACCGACTGGATCAGCGATGCGCGCGAACCTTGGACGCCCCGGCGGCGCTCACCACGTTGTGCGCTCCGTCGGCACGCGGCTCGCCGACCGACCACCATCGACCGTGCCTACATACGCACGGTTGATGTCGCGTTGGTTGCCCCGCCGCCAATCTGAACGATGAACTCTACATTCCCAAACTTCACCACCGCCTGATTCGCAAGCGGCACCGGTGTGTTGGGAGCAACTGGTTGCCCATTCACAACCGTCCCGTTGGTGCTGCCCAGGTCAGTTACCGTCCACCCCTGACTAAAACCTATCCGCGCGTGGGTCCCGGAAACCATGGGGTATGCGCTGAAGATGGAGGCATGTTCTCCTGCCGAACGACCGATGGTCTCACCCGGTTGTACCTCGAGGTTCACCCCGATGTTGCTGTTCACCAAGAACAGCTGCCCGGCGCCGGAAGCCGCGGAAGCCGTCGCGGGGGCCGCGGAAGCCGTCGCGGAAGCCGCGGGCGCTCCCACACCGCCGCTCTCAGTGCGATCGCGAGCGCTGATCAACGGCTTGCCGTCTTGCGTGCAGCGTTTTCCTTTCCCCGTGGTCCCACATACCGGACACACCATGATCTCTTCTCCGCACTGATCACAGAAGTAGGAGTCGTCGTCGATTAGCGATTGGCAGTACGCACAGTTCATGATTGGGCTCCTTCACTGGGCAGGTCTTCGAGTCTGATGATGTTGGCCTCTTTGCTCAAACTCGCCGCGTCAAGCGTCCCCGCCTGCTTCTGTTTGACCA
Organism: uncultured Spirochaetaceae bacterium; assembly: GCA_964437265.1. Classification (GTDB taxonomy): domain Bacteria; phylum Spirochaetota; class Spirochaetia; order DSM-27196; family SLST01; genus CAYTGY01. The sequence continues at coordinate 3,735 of CAYTGY010000289.1, forward strand.
GCCGCGAGGATTGAATCTCCACGGCTTTGGAGTAGTACTTTCTCACACTTCTCGCGTTGCCGAAGTTCGCATCGCGATGCTCGTAGAGCTGATCCATGTGCGCGCGGACCTGTTCAGCCACGCCGTCTCCAAGCTCGTAGCCGTCTTTCTTCGCGAATAGTCCGAAGATGCGCGTGAGCTCCTCACCGTTATAGTCCTCAAAGTCGATGTAGTCGCTAAAGCGTGACATGAGTCCGGAGTTCGACTCCAGAAACTGCTTCATCTCCTTCTTGTAGCCGGCGGCGACCACCACGAACTTGCCGCGGTCGTCTTCCATCCGCTTCAGGAGCGTGTCGATCGCCTCCTGGCCGAACTGGTCGTCCGGCCGCTGCTTCAGCGCATACGCTTCATCAACAAAGAGCATGCCCCCCATGGCTCGGTCCACCGCCTGGTTCACCTTGAGCGCGGTCTGCCCCAAGTAGCCGGCAACCAAACCTGATCGGTCAATCTCCACCAGATTCTCTGAGGGCAGCAACCCGATCCCGTGGAATACCCGGGCGAGTATCCGAGCGATGGTGGTCTTGCCGGTGCCGGGGTTCCCGGTGAAGACAAAGTGGATACCCAGCGGCTTCTGCTGCCCGCGCATCTTCTGAACCTCGAGCACGTCGATGAGATCCTTGACCTTCTTCTTGACACCACCAAGCCCGATCTGCTCTTCCAGCTCGGCAAGAGCGGTTTCCATCTGCGCCTTCGCATCATCGTCTTGGGCGATCGGCAGATCCGCCCGCTCAATAACGTTGATCTGGTTCTGCAGCTCCTCTACGTCGGTACCGTCCTTCTTGAGCGCCACAATCCGCCGAGACAACCGCGCCCGCGTCTGTTCGAAGGTCTTGCGTACCTCACGCGCGTTTCCGAAGTTCTTGGTCTTCCTGGCGACAACGCCTTCGAACAGCTTGTCGACGGCGTCGTCGGCGTCCGCGGACAGCACGTAGCCCTCGTTTTTAGCAAGGCTGCGAAAGATGGTGGCAAGCTCATCTGCGTCGTAGTCATCGAACTCGATGGTCGACGTGAACCGACTCTGCAGGCCGCTGTTGCTCGCCAAGAATTCGCTCATCTCCTTGCTGTATCCGGCG
>CAYTGY010000290.1:0-4806 GCA_964437265.1 uncultured Spirochaetaceae bacterium
CAGACAAAGCACTTCGACCCGCTCATGATGACCTACCGCATCGGGTCGATTGTCTCGGGCTCACCTGTTGTCACCGGGATCCTCGAGGATCTCACCTTCTGCGACCGCTGCCGACGGGAGGGAAGAGAGTCCACCGAACCAATCTACCTCGTCGTCTGGCACCACATCCTCGCCGGCGTGGAGCGGTCGGAGGCGGACGCTGAGTCCCTGCTTGCGTCGATCGATCGTCTCCACCTCATCGGCTGGCTGGACCAAGCGCAGCAGGCCGAACGCGAGTGGCGGCAGCGATTCCGCAGGCTGTATCGCGACGTTCGCATGTGGCACGAGCATCTCGAGCGTGAAGCGTCGGCGGATGAAGGAGAAGAGGCGCACCCCGCGGCGCGAGGCCTCGCAGGCTTCAACCGCCTGCCGGAGGAGATCCTCAATGCAGATGATCCGCTAGCCCAGATCCTCGCGGATCACAAGGACCGAAGTCCGGAAGAGGATGGGATGTTCTAGCGGCAGTACGAGTATTGCGAGCGGGCAACGTGGTCGCCGCGAGAGAGGCGCTTGCTCGCAATAGCCCACCGGCGTAGACTGGAGCCGTGACGGTCGAGCAGATTGCAAAGCAGGCGAGCGCCGTTCTCAAGAATCTGCCCGCCAAGCGGGTGCTGCTCTTTATCTTGCGGGATGTGCGGTCCGGCGAGATCATGGCTCGCGCGCATGCGGTTAGGGGCGATCGCTGAGCTGCATGGTAAGGCCACGACCGCAACTGCGGGGTTGGGACCCCAAGACGCACAGATCTGTCAGGGTGAGCTGGACCGAGGCCCTTGGCGAAGGCTACCCTGGGGCCGGCTACCACGGCTGCGGCCCCTCCGGAAGCTCGTGCAAGAACGTTTGGAACTCGATCACCCGGTCGTCCGGGTCTTTCGCGAAGAAGTTGTAGATGCGGTTCTCTGGACGCTCGCGTGGCGGCTCGAGCGCCTCAGCTGAGAACCGCGCATACGCCTCGTCCACTTCCTCGCGGGTGCGGTAATAGAATGTGATCAGCGAGCCGGTGTCCGCCTGCTCTTGCTGTTGGAGACCGATCAGCATGTTCTCATGTCGAAGGATCGCGATACCTGTCTGCGTCAGCCACTCGCTCATGCCCACCCGGTCCATGTAGAAACGTCTGATCTCAATGAGCTGCGTGGTGCGAATGAATACGATTCCAGCCATGGACGCATGGTAGCGCGGATCGTTGCCGGCGGTCGAGCCGCGCTGCCGCTATGTCTCATCCTCCGGCGTGATGGAAAACTTCTCAGGATTGAAGCGATCTCCGCCCAGCCAGAAGTCAAGACGCGTCCCCTCCGCGGTTGAGCTCACGGTTGCCGCCTTGATCTGCCAGCCAATCAGGTCAAGCCGTACGGCGCCAATCATGTCAAAGCCCACCATGGAACCGTAGTAACCCGCGAGCTCCGGACGGTCGGGGTTCTTTAGACTCTGACGAATCACGTCCAGCTCTCTCTCCGTCCGCTTGGTATCATCAAAGACGGCCAGATGGAGACCGTCTTCCTCTTGGTGAAGCGAGATGACCAGACGCAGGGGATCCGCATCCAGCATGTAGTGGGCCACCTCGCTGATGAGATGCAGGACGAAGTCCGTTCGCTTCACTGACTGTCTCCTCGTTTGAACTCAGGTTGCTCACGGGTGGAGCGGAACCAGTCAATCACGGCAACCAGGAGCGTCGCCGTCAGCCCCCCGGCAAACCCGTTGTTGTACAGATTCACCCCAAGGTGCCAGCTTCCGGTCCGCTCCACCATCACCAGATGCAGGACGCCCGCCAAGATCCCAATCCCCCAGCCAAACTCTCCGGCCACCGGGGCCAGGGTCAACACAAATAGCGCCGCCAGAATGGGGCCGGGCGATGAGAGGCTCTTGCCGAATACCAGGCACGCAACCACCACGCCAACAACAACGGGCCAGGAGTTGCGCGGGTGTTTGCCAAAGGTAGCAAAACCAATTGCGGTGAAGATTCCACCCAATACCGGGCCGTTGAAGTCACCGCCAACCAGAAGCACGTAGGCCCAGGTAAGTAGGCCCAGGACGCCGGCGTTGACCAGTGATCCTTCAGGAGACACCATGGTCATGAAGTCTGACGGAAGACGTCCGGGTAGCTTCATGATCCGCCGGAGGTCTCCCAGCGCCTTCTTGGGGCCGGCCAGTAATCCTCCCCCGGCCAAGATCACAGACACTGCCGGCACAAGATACACCAGCACCGGCACCGGTTCATCACCCCAAATCAGCGCCGCGCCGGGGGCTCTACCGGCGGCGACAAGCAGCGACGCTCCAAACAGCCCAATGAACCCGCACGTCAGCCCAATGTTATAGAGATTGAACCCCTGGTGGAGCCGCAGCATGGAGATCGCCACCGACGGGAGCAAGATGCCGGCGATAAGCCCAACAACTACGGTAACCACCACAGCAATCACGGCGTTGAGCCCGGCCTCCACCGCAAGCGCGGTGATCAACGGCCCCAACGCCGTGCCGAAGAGCGCCATCAGGATGTACTCTCTGTACGATTTACCTGCAATCCGGGAGGCCACCCAGACCCCCACAAAGATAGGCACCACATTCATGGGCGTTTTGCCAAAGAGACCAAAGCCGAAAATGGTGAACACGGCCGCAATGGTTGGGCCGGAGAGGCGTACGCGGACAAGAGCAACCAGCAGCAGCGCGATACCGGCCACCAGCGCGGCATTGACCAGTGCCGCCCCGGGGCCGCCAACAACGGTGAAGTCATTGAGCAGGCGAGCCGGATGGAGTTGGATGCGTAGAAGCCCCTGCGCAACCGGCACAGGGCCCTGCACTACGAGTCCAAGAATCACGACGGCTGCAAGGATGCCGCCAATAACCACATAGAGCATGCGTTCGTTCATACGGACCATAGCTGCTGCGTTCGACCATACCCCGGCCTGACCAATTGAGCAAACATTTTCTTCCGCGGGGGTTCGGTCACCGCTGCATATTCGCTTGACGGTGCGCTCAGGCAGAGATACGTTCCGACCCGGGAATACCATGAGAAAACTTGTACGATCAAGCATTTTGGGAGCTGCGTTGGCGCTGCTCGCCGGGAGCGCATACGGCACCGGACGGAGCGAGGCGGCCGGCACGGACCCGTTCGTGGACGCGCACCAGGCGCTCTCCTGGGAGCAGATTGTGCAGGAGGCACGCGGACAAGATCTGTACTGGTATATGTGGGGAGGCTCGGAGTCAACCAACCGGTTCGTCCAGGAGTATGTGGGCGGTCGTCTTGCAGATGAGTACGACATTTCGCTGACCATGGTTCCGGTCACCGACGCCTCGGTGTTTGTGAGTAAGGTTCTTGGAGAGCGGCAGGCAGGGCGACGTGCAGGGGGGTCGGTGGATCTCATGTGGATCAACGGTGAGAACTTCCGAAGCATGCGCGAGAACGAGCTCCTGTTTGGCCCGTTTGCGGACCGCCTGCCGAATATGCAGTACGTGAACCGCGATGACCCAACAATTGCCAATGACTTTGGGTATCCGGTGACAGGGTACGAGTCTCCCTACGGAAGTGCGCAGTTTGTCATGGTGTATGATGAGGAGCGGACCCCCGCTCCGCCCTTCACGGTGGCCAATCTTCTGGACTGGATTGAGCGGAACCCCGGCCGGTTTACCTACCCGGCGCCGCCTGATTTCACCGGAAGCGCGTTTGTCCGGCATATCTTCTACCATGTGGCCGGAGGATACGAGCAGCTTCTTGGCCCCTTTGACCAGGAACGGTTCAACCGCGTCGCCGAACAGACATGGGAGCTGTTGAACCAGATAGAGCCGTATCTGTGGCGGGAGGGACGAACCTATCCGGAGAATCTGCCGCAGCTGGAGCTGCTGTACGCGAATCAGGAGGTGGACTTCGTGATGGGGTACAATCCCGCGGCGGCGGCGAACCTGGTCGCCGAGGGCAGATTCCCGGAATCAACGCGAACCTTCGTCTTCCATGAAGGCACAATCGGCAATACGCACTATGTGGCCATCCCCTTCAACGCATCGCACAAGGCCGCGGCCATGGTAACAGCGAACCTGTTGCTGGACCCGCAGACGCAGTATCAGAAGGCCCTACCGGAGGTGTGGGGAGATATGCCGGCAATCGCACTCGGCCGCCTTCCGGAACCGTGGCGACGGCGGTTCGCGGCGATCGAGCGGCCGCCGTCGGTGCTTCCGCCGTCGGAGCTGCAACTCAACCGCCTCCCGGAGCTCCAGAGCCCATGGCTGGTCGCGATCGAACAGGGATGGATTGCGGAGGTGCTTCAGAAGTGACCGTAGCGTTGCTTGGGCTCCTGCCGGCGGTGATTGTGGTCCTCAGCCTCCTGGGAGGCAGTCTCCTTTTTGCGGGACTGGAAAGCCTGGGATGGGGGCTCGGTACCGGACAACTGAGCATGGCACACTACGCGGCAGTGCTCTCCCAGCCGGGGTTCGCACAGAGTCTGGCGCTCTCCGTCTTTGTGGCCACGGTGAGTACGGTACTCACGGTTGCGCTGGCGGTGGTGACCGCGTTGGCGTTGCGGAGGGTGGTTCGCGGCCGCCGTCTCCTGCTGTCTATCTACGAGCTCCCCCTCACCCTGCCGCATTTGGTGATCGCGGTGGCGTTTGTGTCGTTGCTCTCGCAGAGCGGGCTTGTGGCCCGGGTTTCCGCGGCGGCGGGTCTGATCCAGGGGCCCGGCGACTTCCCCGCGCTGATCAATGACAGAGCGGGAATCGGCATCATCCTGCTGTACACCTGGAAACAGGTACCGTTCATTGGCGTGTTTGCGCTCTCCGTGTTGCGAT